>NZ_JAWDKC010000004.1:0-16254 GCF_032714515.1 Methanimicrococcus hacksteinii
ATACCGAACACAGAAGATAAGCCCGCCAGCGTTCCCTGTTGTACTGAAGTGTGCGAGCCTTCGGGAAGCTTGGATCGCTGCCATGAGTCTTTCTTTATCTTTCTTATTTTGTAATTGTTTTTTGAAAAGAAGAGTTTACGGCAGGTTTGTTTTTGAAACAAATGCCGGAAATTTATTCAAAATGTTGCAGCAAAACGTTTGTGACAAAATGTTTGTAAATAACGTTTGCAAACAAAAATCAAAAAGAGCCAACGTGGCAGAGCGGCTATGCGTTCGCCTGCAGAGCGAATCTACTCCGGTTCAAATCCGGACGTTGGCTTTTCATTTTTAATATTTCTTTCAGAATAATTTATTATGTTTGTTTTTCTTTCTATTCTTCGGATATTTTGTTTATTTTTTGTAAAAGGAGAAAATCATCATGAAATACGAAATCAAAGGAACCCCGTTCCCCGTTGTCACCTGCCACCTCGAAAGAGGCGAAACCATGGTCACCGAAAAAGGCGCGATGTCTTGGATGACCGACAAAATGAAAATGGAAACAAACACCGGCGGCGGATTAATGAAAGGACTGTCGCGCATGTTTTCCGGTGAATCCATCTTTTTGAACAATTACACCGCCGAAGGCGACGACCAATTCATTACATTCGGCTCGTCTTTTCCCGGCCGTATTTTGGATTTCAAACTTGAAGGCGGCAGAACAATCATCGCTCAAAAAGATGCGCTCTTGGCAATGGAAAAATCGGTTGAAATGAGCATTCATTTTAAGAAACGCGTCGGCGCCGGCTTTTTCGGCGGCGAAGGCTTTATCATGCAGAAATTTACCGGCAGCGGTTATGTCTTTTTGGAAATTGACGGCGATGTCGTCGAATACGATTTGAAAGCCGGCGAACGCCTGATGATTGATCAGGGACATTTGGCCGCGATGGAAGATACTGTTTCCTTTGATATTACAACCGTCAAAGGCGCGAAAAACATTCTTTTCGGCGGCGAAGGTTTGTTCCTCGGAACAGTGACCGGTCCCGGAAAAGTTTGGATTCAGACCATGCCGATGGGCAATTTGGTGGATATATTCCTTTCCAAAATTCCGCCGAGCAACGGCTGAAGAAATTTCATTTTTCTTTTTTTAATTTTTTTTGTTTTAAAGTTCCGGTATCGCATTTACGGCATCAATCTATTTTGTGGAAAACATCGTGAACGCATCAGGCCGACATTTTGCCTAAACCCGTCGAATTCGACGGGTTTAAATTAGGATTATGTAATGTTTCGTTAAAATTTGATAACTCAGGATTGGCCTTGATCTATTTTTAAAAATGAAACATCGTTTTTAATAAAGCTCGTGAAAAACCGAACGCCGTTTTTTCTTTAATATTTTGATTTTTTATTTGTTTTTCGGGTTTTAACGGGCGTTCGGGTTTAATTTGTTTTTGAAAAACGGATGTTTCGGTTTGTCCAAAAATGCGAAAAAAACACAAACAGAAAACGTCTCTCACACTTTCGACCGTACTCGTTTTTTAAACTTATCAAAAGCCGATGTTTCATTTTGAAATCGCGTCAAACTCGGCTCTAATTTCCGAATTCGACTGACGCGAAGCGGCAGGAGAATTGGAAATTAGAGAGGTTTTTAATTAAAATAAAATATGAGATGAAATCTGAACACTGTTTTTGTTGAGTTTTGAAAAAGGATGTTTTTTTCAAGATTGCCAATGTAAAATCATAAAATCTGCCGCCCGCCTCGCGCGAGCTGCACAAATTTTTAAAACAGAATCGAAAACCCGAAACACAGGTTTTACAATTATTTTTTCTTCTTCGAAAGCGCACTCGCCACCATAATCGCATTCGTATAGTGCCCCGCCGACCGTGAGGTGTCGACAAAAACATGACTGTCCGTTAAAATCGGCGCCCCGAGACCGTCGCCGCCGCCCAGGAATGCCAGCGATCTGAAAATCAAATTGCCGGTAATGCCGTTCGGCGCCAAAATATAGTTGGAATGCTCAAACGCTTCTTCCAAATCCAGTTTGTAATCAACGATGTGAAGCTTCTTTTCTTCCGTAATTGTCCGGACAATTTCTGCCGCTTCCTTTTGTCCGTTCTCGTCGGGGCTTGAAATTAAGCCGACGGAAGGCGAAACGCCGAGGCGCTTAAGCAAATGCGCGCCGAGACAAATAAATTCGATTTTATCTTCCGTTGTCGTCCCTTCGTCAATGCCGACCGGCGCAAAAAAGTAAGGATTTCCGTCTTTTGTCAGCAAAATTGCGATTCTGTGAATCTTATTGATATGACAGGCCTTTTTCAAATTCGAAAGCGAATCCGAAGCCTTTGCCGTTCCGCGAATCGCCGCGTCAACCTTTTCTGAAACAAGCATTGAAACCAATTCGTCTTCCGGATTCATTGTGTCCCGAATTTCAAACGGCAAGTCCAGCGGCTCGTCTTCTCCAATCTTATAGTAAATGCGGGAAGCCTTTTCAATTTCGGATTTGTCGCCGACTAAAATCACATCGGCATAATCCTTTCCGACTGCCGCCGCGGCGCATCTGATTGTTTCCGGATCCGGGTCCCGAACCCCCATCGCAACCGTTGCATGTTTGGAAACGGCAATCTTTTCAATCACACCGATTAACTTTTCCATCTCACTTTCCGATTCTTTTTCGTTGAATTCCATTTTTTCCCCTGTCATTCAATCAGCCGTTTTTTGCAGATTTGTTTTTGTAATTTTGTTTTGTTTTTCTCACTATTGTTTTTTCACTATTTAGTCTTTCTTCAAAAGCGCGTCTGATACGGCTTTTCTCATCACGCCGATGTCCGGCTTCTTCCCGGTCCAGATTTCAAACGCCAAAGCGCCCTGAAACACAAGCATCATCATACCGTTCATCGTCTCGGCACCCGCCGCTTTCGACTCCTTCAAAAACGTCGTCTCTTCCGGATTGTAAACAATATCAAAAACCGTTTTCTTTGAAACACAGGATCGAATCATTTCTTCTTTCTGTTCCGTTTTCAAAAGAGGAAGCTTGTCAAATAAAGAAACATCTTCATATTTTCCCATGCCGAGCTCCGTTGTCTGAATGATAATGTCCGCTTCTTTCAAATCATTCCAGCCCGATTCAAAACCGCTTCCCGAAACATTCGAATTTCCTGTTTTTTCGGCAATTTCATCCGCTAAACGCTGCGCTTTTTCAGCCGTCCGATTAATAATTTTGACAGAATTTCCGCGCTCTGCAAAAAACAAAGAAATCGATTTTGACGCCCCGCCCGCGCCGACAATGAGAATCTTTTTCCCGTCCGTTTGGCATCCTGCCTCTTCCAGCGCGGCAAATGCGCCCGCAGCATCCGTGTTGTATCCGTAAATTCTCCCGTCCTTAAATGTTAGCGTATTCACGGCACCTGCTTTTTCGGCAAAAGCGTCAGGAATTATCAAATCCGTTTCAAAGATTTTTTCTTTCAGCGGAATCGTCAAATTCAATCCGCCAAAACCTTCCGCCTGCGCCTTTAAAATTGCTTCTTTCAAATTTTCGGGCTCGACCGCATAAGCTTTGTATTCGCAGTCTGTCATCCCGAGCGCGTTAAACGCCGCCGTATGCATGGCCGGCGACAGCGAATGGCTTACGGGAAACCCGAAAACGCCGAATCTGCAGTTTTTCATTTTCTCCCCAATTTTTAACTTTTTCAGGAAAGTCCGAGCAGCTGGAATCCTTTTTTAATCCGGCCGACCGAAAGCTGTCCGGGTGCCGCTTCTTCGTCAATGTAGCCGTAAGAGAGAATCGAACCGTAAAAAGGCGCCAAAACACGCGTTTGCTTGCCGAGTTCGCCCATTGCAATCAGACAGATTTTTTCAGGCGTTTTGCTTCTGAGACCCGCTTCATAGAGCTTTAAAACATCTTTTTTTGTCTCGGGCATGACGGCAACCTTTGCAATATCCGCGCCCTTTTCAAAAGATTTTTCCAGGACTTTTTCAATCTTTTTCCGCGACGGCATATCTTTCTCATCGAAATAATGAGACGAAATAATAATTTTCGTATTGAATTTTTCGGCAATCTTTTTGCATTCGAAAATTCTTTTCTTGGAACTTCGCCGCTCAATGTCAATAAAATCAACATCGCCGATGATTTCTTTAATGACTTCAAAACGGTTTTCTTCGGTTCCTTCAAAAGCGCCGCCTTCATCTTTAGACCGCAGCGTTCCAATCACCGGAAGACCCGTTTCTTTGGCTTCTGAAATCCAGATTTTCATTTGATCCGTCAAAGCGCTTTCTTCAAAATCCGCCTTCAAATATTTTTCAAATCCGGGCGTGTTGTTCAGCAGCAAATCAAAGCGCAGTTCCAGCAAATCCGCGCCCTTTTCCTTACCGCCGGCTGCATTTTCTTTGACATTCTTTGTAATTGTTCCGACAGCCGCCGGCCGGGTGAAATAAGTCATTTCGACATCCCTCCTGGGTTTTTCAATCAAATTCTTTTTAATTTTCAATGATTTTTTCCGTGACCTGCATTCCGAAATGCCGGCCGGCCTCTTCAATCTTGACAAGAACTTCGTCGCCGTCTTTGATTTGCGTCACCGAGACACTTTTGCCGTCGGGCCTGACAAGCTTCACCGTTTCCGCATTCTGCAAAATCACTTTCAATACTTTTCCTTCCGCTTCCGCTTCCAAAAGCATCATCGGCCGCGATTCGATTTTCACGCGCCCGACAATTCCCGGCCTCGTTTTGCCGTCCGCGCCGACAATCGTCAAGTCATCTCCCGCTTTCAATTCCGAAAGATAACGCGTGATGTCATTCACTTTCATATAAGAATAAACAGCACCGGCATTCACCCGAAACGGACGGGAAGCCACATACGGGCTGTCGTCGACTTCCGAATGAATTAAAAACAATCCCGCAGACTGCGATCCGATCAGCATGCCTTCGCCGGGCGTCATCAAATTGCAGGTGTCCACACAGACGCGGTCGCCCATGCCGAGCGGCCTGACCGTCACAATTCTGGCCGGCACCAGCGCCTCGGCCGCGCAGCCGCTCATCTTAACGGTATTTGCAATCTTTTTAATTTCACTCATATCGTTCGATTCAATCAAAACACCGTCGACACCCTTTTCCAAAATCTGAAGCGCTGTCTGCGCCTCTTCATCCGTCCGGACATCGGTAATAATTTCAACATCGTACTTTTCAAGCGCCGCAATCAGATTTTCAAGCGGAATGATGCGCCAGTCGCCGGCCGAGATGATTAAATAATCCGCCGTTTTGCCGACCGCTGCCGCAAACAATTCTGTTTTTTTGTTTTGAATGTCAACGTACGCCGCAACGGTTTTTCCGGCAGCTTTCATTTCTTTCATCTGCTTTAATTCGGCCGTTTCGGCTTTTTCATCATCGGATTCAGCTAAAATCGGAATGTTCCAAACCCAAACATCGGCGTCTTCAGGCGTTTTTTCGCCGCTGAAGAAACAAGCAGTTTTGATCTTTCCGAGCTGTTTGATTTCGGGAAGATCTGCCGCGTCGGCAAACACGAAATCCGCCCCGGATTCCATGGCTGCCGTTATCTGGTTTCTTTTTGTATTCCAATCTCCTTCTGCTGCTTTGATCCATACGTTTTTCATCGTCTCATTCCTGCTGATTATTTTCGGATTAATTATCTTCTGATTAATTATTTCCTGATTAATTATTTTCCGGATTGATTATTTTCCGGATTGATTATTTTCCGGATTGATTATTTTCCGGATTGATTATTTCCTGATTAATTATTTTCTGTCTTGTTCTTTACGTGCTTTCTTCTGGCTGTTTTTCAATTCCGGCTGTTTGTTGCTGCTGGAATATTTATGAGCGTCTTTCGGCTTGCTTGAGGCCGCTGTCTGCGGGGCGGATGTCTGCGGTTTGGATGCGGGTTTCGAAGCCGGCTTTGATGCCGGTTTTGAAGCGGACTTGGGTGCGGATTTGGATGCGGGCTTTGCGGCCGGCTTTGATTTTTTATCGGCCGATTCGCCGAATAAACCGCCGAACAGTCCTTTTTCCTGTCCTTTCTTCTGGGTTTTCCGCGGGCTTTTCTTTTCGTCCGCTTCTTTTTCGCCGAGATACATCAAAAGGACAACCGCGGCAATGATAATAATCAGCAGAATGCCGCCGATTAAAATCCAATTCCACGGAATTTCCGTTCCTTCCTTTTCTCCGACCGTCAGCGTAAATGTCTGGTTGCCCACGACAAGTGTGGTGTAGCCGGCCGCTTCGGGCTTAAAGCTGAATGTGATGTCTTTTGTTTTCTTTGAATCCAGCGTTATTTTCTTTGTTTCGGTTTTGTTTTCGGCAGTGATTGTTATTTCCTGCGTGCCTTTTTCCGTTCCGGCATTTTCGATGGTGATGTCAATCTTCGCTGTTTTGCCGGCAGTAATTTGATCCGGCAGGCTGATGGTTGCCGCAAAATACGGACCGTTTTCCAAAACCCACATATCTTTTATGCCGGTTCTGTATCCTGTTCTGTATGCCGTCAGTTCAAAGTAACCGTGAGCCGATCCGGTTTCGGCAGTCATCATACCGTTTTCATCGGTTGTTCCGATATGATTGTCATTTCTGTAAACCGCTGCGCCGACGACTTTTGCGCCGTTTTCATCGGTGACATATAACTCAAATGAGCTTTCCGTAAAAATGTAATCCGGAATAATAATCTGAAGCGTTTCGCCATTTTCGGCGGTTGTTTTTGAAACGGATGTCGACGAATATCCGCTTTTTTCGGCTCTGAATTCATATGTGCCGTAATCGCCGACCGTATAAGAAATCGCGCCGCTTGAATTGGTTTCGCCGATTGAACTGCCGTTGACTTTAACGGTTGCGCCGGACAATTCTTTCCAGTCGCCGCTGTCGTTGTAATTGACTCTGATGATGACTTCTTCATTCGGATAGATGGTATCGGGCACTTCAATTCTTAAACCTGATGATGTCGATGTCTGGCTGCCGTTTGTCTGCGTGTACGGGAAGAAGCGCAGTTCGTCCGAATCGGCAACGTGAAGCGTCAGATTGTTCATCAGCAAAATATCCGATCCTCTGGAAAGGTTCACGGCATTTGCGTTGGTAAAAATCAATGCATTGCTTCCGGTGTATTCCACGCGCATATTTTCCATGGTTCTGCCGGCGCTGACATCTGTTGAATTTGCAGAAATCTGGAAGATGCCGCCGATTTTAATGAACTCGCTGGATCCGGAAAAGATTGTCGTGATGCGGACCGCGATAATCGGAATGGCCGTGCCGCCGACATTTGCTTCGTACACGAAATTATTTCCCTGGCTGATTGTGGCTTCTTTGACGGTTGTTCCGTCTTTTTTGAGGACCAGATTGACTCGGGTGCCGTTGTCGGTCAGGTTGCTGACCAGAAGCGTGTATCCTTCTTCTAAGCTGATGTTCGAGCCCGTATCGTACTGGCGGTTGCTGTCATTGTTAATCAGAACTTTGGAAACATCGCCGTCTTTGAGAAGGCTGACATTGCTGTCGGTGAAGTTTGTCGTATTGTTTTTGTCGGACGAGCTGTACCGGATGTATCCGGCAAAATAGTTTTCGCCGCCGAGATTAATGGACTGGTAGCTGCCCCAGTCGGAGTAATTGAAAGATTCGTTGTATGCGTTTGTCGCGTACAGGATCTGTTTTGCGGAAACGGAGCGTGAAATCGAACTGCTGACATCGAACGACAGATTTTCGGTTTCGGTGCTGTTTTTGTAATCAAAAGTCAGTCCCGGGAAACTCATGCCGTTCCAGCTTCGGATGACATTGGAGCTGTCATAAACGGTTCCCATATTCGGATATTGTTTCTCGCGGTCTGTTTTCGGATCTGAAATCAGTTCGAATTTTAATTTGGATGTGTCTTTCACATCGATTTTGATGTGTCCCATCAGTGTGACGGTCCGGTCGGCATCTAATTTGATGCGGCTCGGGTTTTTCATTTTGATGTGCGTGTCATTGACGTTTGTAATTTCCATTGCGCCGATGCTTTTTCCGGTATACACTTCGGTTGAACTTTCGGAAATTTGGAAAATGCCGTCAATCACGGCGGTCGTTCCGTCCAATCCTTTGACGTGAACGGCGACAACCGGAAGCGTGCCGACGTCATCCAATGATCTTTCGTAAACGTATGTCGTGTTGTTTGAAACGGTTTCATTTTTGACGACATTTCCGTTTCTCTCAAGGATTAATCTGAATTGTCTGCTGCTTTCGCTGACATCTTCGACTTTTAATTTGTATCCGTTTTCCAAATTGTAAGTGTTGCCCGAGCTGATTCTTTTCTCGTCGTCACTGTCAATCAAAACCGGATAAATTCTGTCATCGGACAGGGTGCTGATGTTGCTGCTTGTAAATTGCGTCGTTGAGTTGTTGCCCGAGCTTGAGCGGGTGTATCCTGCAAAATACGGTTCGCCCTGCCAGCCGATGACGCGGTAGCTGCCCCAATCGGAATAATTGAAGCGAAGGGGCTTTGTTTCGGTGATGTATTCCGCGTTGTCGGCATTGATCTGCCGGTCGCTTGCGGAAATTGTCAGCGTGATGTTTTCGGTGTAAACGCCTCTGTCCAGGTCATACCAAAGTCCTGAATAGATGGCGGGCGTCCATGTGTATGTTGATGACATTCCCTGGTCCTGGTCCCATGCGTTGCTGCCTTTGATGGCGGCAGCGGCGGCGGGCGCGGCCAGTGATGCGGCTAAAACCAAACTCAGTAAAATTAAAAAGCTCAGATATTTTATTTTATTTGTCTTTATGTCTTTAATCATGTGTGGCACTCGATACTGTTTGTATTGGGTAGTGTGAAATGAATTGTGTGAAATTCTGCAATTGTGAAATCTGTAATTGTGAAATTACTGTGAAATTACTGTGAATTCGTAAGTGTTGTGAAATTGTTGGAATGTATGTGAAATCAGATTTGAAAATTTGATGTGAAAATGCGGTAATTGAAATAATGCCGAAATTCCCGCGTTTGTTTTTATTTACTGTTCAAATCATATATTTTTAATATGCGCTAAGGTTTATTTATATTATTGTTTCTATCCTGCTTGAAAATATTAAAAAACAGTTTAATATTCCCGACTTTTTTTCAGATTATGTTTCAAAAAATGATTCAATTCTTTCAAAAATTCATTCGGGATGAGTCGGGCGTTTCCGCCGTTTTCGGCGCCCTCTTGCTGCTGGCCGTTTTATCGCTTTTCTTTTCCGCTTTTTTATTGACGGCCGTTCCCGCTCAAATTATGGCCGAGGAGTCCGATAAAAATGAACAGCTGCTCTCCGATATCTTGAAATTGTCTGAAAACCCGGCCTCGTCGGGGCGGTCGTCTTTTCATTCCCAATATGCTTCCGTTCATACGGAAACCGGCGGCGGAATTATTTTCTGCGCCGATCTTTCCGTGCCGGCCGAAACAAAATCTTTTTTGGAAGCGGACGATGATTTGGATTCATTATTTCCCGGAATTGATTTCGGTGCCCGTTCTGAAATGAATTTTGGTTCTGACTCCGATTCCGATTTAGATTCTGACTCTTATTCGAATCTTGATTCTGATTCCGATTCTGATCCGGATTTTGATTCTGATTCCGATTCCGATTTTGATTCTGACTCCGGTTCTGATTTTTATTCCGCTTCCGATTCGAACTTTGATTCTGATCTTTATTCTGATTTTGTTCCGTATCAATTAAGTTCCGGATCGCTTTTGTTTTCATGCCGTTATTCTCAGCTTCCCGACTGTGTTTATTCTTCGGGGGATTCCTCTTTGCTTTTGATTCAAAATGAGGGTTTTTCTTTTTTGAAGCCGCCTTCTGTTTCCGTTCGAAGAGGAGGCGACGGCGGAATTTTGCTGTCTTTATCGGGTGATTTAGTTCATTTTACTTCTTCGCCTGCTTTCGGTAATTTGACGGTTTTGGATTACAGGGTTGTTCAAACGGCGGACGTTCATGATTTTGTTTCATTTGTCTGTGTCCGTTATGTTCCGCCTGCTTCGTCTGAATCGGGCATTTTGAATGAAGTCAGTTCGGCAAAAAAAGCGGCGTTTGCTTTGTATTTTTCTCAGCTGAATGACCGGATCAACCGCGATTTTCCGGAGTTGGAATCTGAATTTGATTCCAAAAATCTGATTTTAACAATTTCTTCAAGTTCTTCTTTTGAAATTGATGTTCGGGTTCGGGAAATCGAATACGATTTTTCATGACGGGAAATGAAATGCAAAAAAGAAGAAGTTTGAAATTTAATGAAAAGAAGGCTGATATAAAGCGTTTTATCGAATGCGTTTTGATGAAAAGGAGCTTGATAAAAAGAAGTTTGATGAAAAAGTTTAATGAAAAAATTTGATGAAAAAATTTGATAAAAAAATTCGATGAAAATTTCATTTCACCGGTTTTAATTTTTTTAAAAATTTAGAAAAAAAGCGGGCCCGGGAGGATTCGAACCCCCGGCATTCGGGTTAGAAGCCCGACGCTATATCCTGGCTAAGCCACGAGCCCAACGGATTGGATTTCAAAGAAAGCCTTTTTTCTCATATATACCTTTTGTTCCGATTTTTTTTGATTTTGCGATTTTTCGCCGAGCTTCATTCAGATTCTTATTTTCGGGGCTGAAAATCTGCTGTTTAGGCTGCATTTTTTTGCATCATTCGTCATGAAGCCGTTTTTTCGGAAAAACATTTAAATCTGTTGGGAAGTTGGTATTTTATATTCATGACGTTTTCGTGATGTTTCTGCATCGGTTTATTGTTGGTTTATTGCAGAATTCTTCATTGAGAACAGCGCGTTTGCGCCTGAAATCATGTCAATTAAATAAATGATTATAAAATCAATATCACAAAATGTATCGGGTGATTCAGAAATGAGCGAGAATTTAATGTATGCGAACGGCAAGTTTGTTCCCGAGAACCAACCTGTCATATCCGTTTTCGACCATGGTTTTCTTTACGGCGACGGTGTTTTTGAAGGAATCCGCGCTTACAAAGGCCGCGTTTTCAAATTGAGAGAACACGTTGACCGCTTGTTTGACTCCGCCAAAGCCATCGACTTGGACATCGGCATGTCAAAAGAAGATATGGAAGAAGCCATTCTTGAAACGCTCCGCCAAAACAATTTAAAAGACGCTTACATCCGCCCGATCGTTTCCCGCGGCAACGGCGATTTAGGTCTTGACCCGCTCAAATGCGGTAAATCTAATGTTTTTATCGTTGCGAAAACGATGGATTCTTTATATGATGTCATGGAACTCAAAGCAATCACCGTCGGCATCCGCAGAAACGCGCCCGACATGCTCTCTCCGAACATCAAATCTTTGAATTATTTGAACAATATCATGGCCAAAATCGAAGCCAACGCCAAAGGCGGCCAGGAAGCGATTTTCCTGGACAGCAACGGTTATGTCGCCGAAGGCTCGGGAGATAATATTTTCATCATCAAGAACGGCATTGTTTACACGCCGCCGACGATTAACAACTTAAAAGGAATCACGAGAGCAACCGCAATCGAACTCCTTGAAAAGAACAAAATCCCGGTCCGCGTCGAAAACATCGGTCTCTTTGACGTTTACACCGCCGATGAAATCTTTGTCACCGGAACAGCCGCGGAAGCCGCAGCTGTTGTCTGGGTGGACGGCAGAACGATCGGCACAGGCAAAACCGGCCCTGTCACCGCTCTGATGCTTAAAGAATTCGAAAGAATTACAACCACAACGGGAACGGAAATCTACACCAAGAAAGCGCCGACAAGAGCCGCAGCAAAACCGGCAGCAAAGACCGCAGCCGCAAAACCCGCAGCTGCAAAACCTGCCGCAAAACCCGCGGCAAAGGCTGCTGCCAAACCGGCTTCCAAACCTGCCGCAAGAACAGCTGCCTCCAAGACTGCCGCTGCTAAACCGGCCGCAAAGCCCGCTGCAAGAACCGTTGCCAAGACGGCTGTTGCAAAACCCGCGGCTAAACCGGCTGCCAAAACGGCTGCGACAAAAGCGCCGGCAAAGAAACCTGCCGCAAAACCCGCGGCAAAGAAACCGGCGACAAAAAAGTAATTTCTTAATATTTTTAAAATCAAATGTGCAATTTTTGCACATTTTTTTGTTTTTTGACTTAGCTTATTATTTTTGTTTTTTGAATTCATTCATTTATTCTGTCATTATATTTTGATTTCTGATGTTTTTCAATCATAATCGGCGGACTTGTTTTTCAATCACTATTTAATGTTTTTGTTTTTGAAAAAATAAAATTTGTTATATGGATTGGCGTTTTTCAATCAAATGATTATTAAATCAGTGGTTTTGATTTTAACAACTAATTTATATCTGAATGAATTTAACTTTGATGTAATTATGATTTAACTATGATGTAATTATAATGTGATTATAATGTGATTATAATGTGATTACACCAAAAATAATTCATTTATTTGGGAGGCATATTTATGATTCAAATCAGACCTGTCACAGATTTAAGATATAAATTCTCGGAAATCGAAGCCGCTGTTAAGAACGGTCCCGTTTACCTCACAAAAAACGGACACGGTTCGCTCGTTGTCATGGATTTAGGACAATATGCAAAATTGACAAACAACATTGACGCGTTATTGTAGGAAGCTGAATGCGAAGCGAAAGAAACCGGTGTCTGGCTCACAGGAGAAGAGGTGTTCGGGCGATTGAGAGATCGTTATGGCGGAGATAAAATATTATAAAATCAAAATCCTTCCTCTATTTGAAAAAGACTTAACGGAAAGTTTGAATTATATTACTTATGAGCTTCAAAACCCGGCAGCTGCAACTTTGTTGTTGGAAGAAGTCCAAAAAGCAATCTCTGAAAGACTTTTTGTCCCTGCTTCTTTTGAAGCTTATTTCCCTCCGAACAGTACGGAACCGCATTACCGTATATATGTTCGGAATTATCTTATTTTTTATACGGTTGTCGATGATACTGTTCGATTAAGGCGGTTTGTTTATAACCGCAGAAATATTGAACAGCTGCTGCAAATTTCTGATATTTAACGACATTTTTTCAAATATTTTCCGAATCATTTTTCCAAATACGCTTGCGTTTCATTAATTATATATACTGAAAAACAGGTTATTCTTCACCGCGCGCAGACACGCGCTTTAACTCTTATTTATTATTTTCATTATCTCATTCATTTCGGTATAACATGGCAACTTTACAGGAACAGATTCGGGAAGTCGAAGAAGAAATCAAAAAGACGACTTACAACAAGGCCACCTCTTTTCACATCGGCAGGCTGAAAGCGAAGCTTGCGAAACTGCATGATGAGGTTGAAAAGAAAAGCTCATCCGGCGGAACGGGTGAAGGCTACAGTGTCAAAAAGTCGGGTGACGCAACCGTCACGCTTGTCGGTTTTCCGTCTGTGGGTAAGTCGACGCTTCTCAATAAACTGACCGATGCCAATTCTGAAGTCGGCGCTTACGCGTTTACGACGCTCACTGTTGTTCCGGGCGTCATGGAATACAAAGGCGCGATTATTCAGATTTTGGACGTTCCCGGTCTCGTTAAGGGTGCCGCTTCCGGGCGCGGGCGCGGAAAAGAAGTGATTGCCGTCATCCGCAGTTCCGATCTTGTTATTTTTCTGCTGGACGTTTTCCAGCCGACGCACTATCAGGTTTTGATGGAGGAGCTTTACGAAGCCGGTATTCGAATCGACCAAACGCCGCCCGATGTCGTCATCAAAAAGGTTGATCGCGGCGGAATCCGTATCAATTCAACGGTTGAATTGGATTATTTGGACGAAGATACGATTAAGTCCATCATGGACGAATACAAAATCCATAACGCGACCGTTCTTTTCAGAGAAAACATCACCGTCGACCAATTTATTGATGTTGTCGCCGGCAACCGCAGTTACGTCTCGTCCATGATTGTCGTCAACAAAGTTGATTTGGCAAACGATTCCATTTTGGAAGACAACAAAAAGAGATACCCCGACGCTGTCTTTATTTCCGCGCACAACAGCCAGAATTTAGATATGCTCCGCGACGTTCTTTACGATCGCCTCGGCTTCATCCGCGTTTACATGAAACCCCAGGGCGAAGCCGCCGATTTGGAAGAGCCGATGATTGTTTTGCGCGGCACCGATGTCGGGCAAATCTGCGACCGTCTGCATAAGGATTTCAGAAAGAAATTCAGATTCGCATACGTTTGGGGCAATTCTGCGAAACATCCGGGACAGCGTGTCGGACTGGACCATAAATTAATGGACGGTGACATTCTCTCCGTCGTGATTCAGAAATAATTCTGAAATGAGCGGCAAGTTTTGTTCGTCACAAGATTTTTAATTTATTCTGTCCTTGAATCTTTTATTCTTTTCAATATTTTATTTTGAATTTCTATCATTAATTTCATCTTAATTCATTGCCTTAATTTCATTATCTCAGCATTTCAAGAAGGAAAAATATGACATTCAGCGCTTACATTAATTTTGACGGTAACTGCCGCGAGGCGGTGACATTTTACGCGAAAGCTTTCGGTAAAGATGTTCCGGATTTTTCAACTTACGGGGACATGCCGCCGGATCCTAATTTTCAGATTTCGGATGAAATGAAGACGATCGTGATGTACTGCGATATGGAAATCGGCGGCACGAATGTTATGTTTTGCGACATGCCGCCGGAATTTGAAACAATTGTCGGGAACAATGTCACTTTGGTTTTCGGAAGCAAAGATAAAGAAGAAATTCAAGCTGTTTTTGCCCGTTTAAGCGAAGGCGGAACCGTTTCAATGGAATTGCAGGAAACATTTTACGCCGCTCTTTACGGAATGCTTGTTGACAAATTCGGAATCACATGGCAAATTATTTGGGAAGACGGCATCAAATGGAAATAATAATTTAATTTGTCTTACCTCTATTCATCTTATTCATCTCGGGATTTTTCATTATGACAATTTCAAAACCAAGGGGAACACGCGACTTTCTGCCGGAAGAAATGGCCAAGAGGCGTGCTGTTGAATTTAAACTTCGCGAAGTGATTCAAAAATGGGGCTACGGGGAAATCGTCACGCCGACTTTTGAAGAACTTGAGCTTTTCACGCTCAAATCCGGTCAGGGAGTCATCGGCGAACTTTACAATTTCACGGACAAGGGCGACCGCGAAATGACGCTTCGCCCCGAGCTGACGGCGCCCGTTATGCGCGCTTATGTGAATGAAATGCAGTCTTTTTCAAGACCGATCAAGCTTTTTTATTTTGAAAATTGTTTCCGCTACGAGCGCCCGCAAAAAGGGCGTTACAGAGAGTTCTGGCAGTTCGGCGCCGAACTTATCGGCAGCAGCAAGCCGGAAGCGGATGCCGAAGTCATCGCGCTTGCCATGACAATGATTTCTGCCGTCGGCATCAAGGGCGATCTTAACATCGGAAATTTGTCCGTTCTCAGACATCTGCTCGCGCAAATCACGACGGAATCAGCCGTCTCTGATCAGATTATGCGTTTCATCGACAAGAAAGAGTATGAAAATTTAGACGCTTATCTCGGCGAACTTTCCGTTCCGGCGGACTTGGTCGATAAAATCCGTAAAACGGTTTCGCTTTCGGGCAAAGACGGGTTTGCGGCAATTGCCGGCGCGCGCGAAGTTGTCGGTAATCTGCCTGAGCTCGATGCTTTTGAAAAGACGCTCACGCTTCTTGCCGCCTACGGCGTTACGGATTATACCGTTAATTTCGGTGTCGCGCGCGGTTTGGATTATTACACCGGAATTGTTTTTGAAGTCTACGCCGACGGCCTCGGCGCCCAAAAACAAATTTGCGGCGGCGGCTCTTACAAACTGATTTCCCTGTTTGGCGGCGGCGACGTTGTGTCGACAGGATTCGGAATCGGCTTTGATCGAATCATGGAAATTTGTGACATTCCGGCCGAAAAACCCGAAACAATCGTTTTGATTACAAAACCCGAAACCCAAACGGCAGGCATTGAAATTGCCGGAAAGCTTCGTTCAGGCGTTTCCGTTTTGACCGATGTCATGGGCCGCAATTTCAAAGCGCAGATGGAATACGCCAATACGGTCGGCGCCGATTATGTTTTGATTGTCGGTGAAAAGGAGCTGGAATCCGGACTTTTGTCTTTGAAAGATATGAAAAGCGGCGAACAGGTTTCATTGAGTTTGGAAGAATTAATTTCGAAATTTTCTTAATTTTTCTTTCTTCTTAATTCTTCTTCAATTTCATTTGCTTCATTTGTTTTGTTTCATATGTTTTGTTTCATATGTTTTGTTTCATATGTTTTGTTTCATATGTTTTGTTTCATATGTTTTGTTTCATATGTTTTGTTTCATATGTTTTGTTTCATATGTTTTGTTTCATAT
>NZ_JAWDKC010000005.1:0-9697 GCF_032714515.1 Methanimicrococcus hacksteinii
AGGTTTAATTTTGCAGGTTTAATTTTGCAGGTTTAATTTTGCAGGTTTAATTTTGCAGGTTTAATTTTGCAGGTTTAATTTTGCAGGTTTAATTTTGCAGGTTTAATTTTGCAGGTTTAATTTTGCAAGTTTATTTTTGTTTTGTTAATTTTGTTGAATTTGAGAATTTGTATTCATTTTGTCTATGTATAATATATAAGACAGGTTTGGTTTTCAACTCATTTTAATATTTGGTTAGGTTCAATTTGATTTATAGTTATTCACCGATTCTTTTTTGCTTTTTTTCATCCGGTTTTTGATTTTAGTTTATCAATCGTATAATTTAGTATAATTAAAAACACATTAATACAATTAACTACTTTAGAATTTTATTATATTATTAGTTCAATCGTATATTTTGTTTTCCGTTTCAATAATTGTTGTCGGCCAATGTCGGAAATAATTTTTCCAAACGGGAAATACGGACCAAAATTTAAAAATATTCAACTTTATGGGGAGTTAAAATTTATATGAAATTTAAAAGAAATTTTACGCTGCTGTTTGCAGTGAGTGTTGTTTTGCTCATGCTGAGCGGGATTGCGGCAGCAAATCCGACTGTCATTGATATTCAAACTAACGGAGGCGCTTGTACAATCAACGGCGACGGGGAATATTTGATTCAAGGATCCGGCAGTCTGACACACAATGTTATTTATGTTACGGGCGGAAACCCGACAATCACTCTTAAAAACGTTAATATTCAAAATCCCGAACTTTCGGCAATTTCTCTTTTCGGCAATGCAAATGTCACTCTTATTTTGGAAGGCGAAAATACTCTTAAAGGCGGAACCGATGCGGCAAATTCTCTTTCTGACCAGCGTGACAGAAACGGTAAGGCAGGTATTGAAGTTCCGGACGGCTGTAACCTGACTGTTAAAGGAGGCGGAAAGTTAACTGTCACAGGCGGTGACGGCATGGCGAACTCCGGCGACTCTAATACAAAAGGCGGCGGCGGTGCCGGTATCGGCGGCAACGGCGGTAAAGCCGGTGACATCACAAAATCTGTTGATGACAGAAACGGTGGCAATGGCGGTAACTCCGGGAAAATCACTATTTTGTCAGGTACAATTATTGCAACAGGCGGTAAAGGAAGCAACGGTCTTTATCAAACCAATCCGATTGGTGGCGGTGCAGGTATCGGCGGCGGCGGTGCCGGTGACGGTGGTGACGGCAAATTCGGCGGCAATTTATATTGGCGTGGCGGTAACGGCGGTAACGGCGGTCACAGTGATACAATTACTATTAAAGGCGGTATCATTACTGCAACCGGAAATAACGGAGCTGCCGGCATTGGCGGTGGCGCAGGTGCAGATGGCGGTGCTGCATATGATACCGGTAAATCTAACGGTAACGGCGGTAACGGCGGCAATGCTTCCGAAGTTGTTATTGAAGACGGTATTGTTGAAGCATCCGGCGGTTCTTATGGTGTCGGTATCGGCGGCGGTAAAGCCGGAAGCGGACGTGATACAAATACTGCAGTAGATGGCGGTAACGGTGGTGTCGGCGGGTCAAATCTCAACACTTTGATTACAGGCGGTAACATTACGGCAATCGGAATTATCGGCATTGGAGGTGGTTCCGGCGGTATCGGCGGATTTAATGACTACACGCTAGCTGGAAGTAATAAAGATTATCGGGGGGGATTTGGCGGTTCAGGCGGTAATAATAATCTTTCAATTCATAATGGTTCTGTTATTGTTTTGAGCTCATCTGCCGGTTTCGGTGGTGGTTCCGGCGGTGACGGCGGCAATGGCGGATCTTCTTGGGGCGGCGCCCGCGGTGGTCATGCAGGTAACGGCGGCAATGGTGGTAATAATCACGTTGAACTTATTGATGGAAATATTGAACTTAATTCAGTTGTTGGTATTGCTGGCGGCAATGGTGCTAATGGTGGAATTGGCGGTACGGCTTCTGGTGGTATTTTTGCTGCCAAAGGCGGTGACGGAGGCTTTGGAGGCTCCGGGGGTTTTAATCAATTAAATATTGCCAACGTAACACTTTTGATCAATTCCTCAAATGCCGATATCAAAGGGGGAGATGGCGGTAACGGTGGCAATGCCGGTAATGGTAAAGGATCTAATCCAAATCCAAGCGCAGGCGGCAGTGGCGGCAACGGCGGTTCAAACACTGTTACAATTTCCGGCCAAACAGCTGATGTTATTACTCAAGGAAAAGGCGTTGTCAACAGTACAGGCGGCGGTTACGGATTGGGTTATAAATCCACGGCAAATTCCGCTTCAAACGGAAAGGCAGGATCTGCGGGTTCCGGAACTGTTAAAATCACAAGCGGCAGTCTCTTGATGAATAGAACAGGAGATGCTTCTTTCACAAACGGTGTCAGCAAAGTTTATCCGATCACTTTTGATACGGTTGAAATCATAAATGATGATGTGTTCCACATTTCTGATACTGTTGTGACGGTTTCGGACAGCAGCTATAAAGCTCAGACTCGGGACAGAACGGATTATGATTTGAATACTGTTTTCAGCGGAAAAGATGCAAACGGCTGGGTCACGATTTGGCTGCCTCAGGGCTCTTCAAGCCTTACATTTAACGCTCCGGAATCTTACGGCTATGATTCTGTTTTGGTGTCCCGTTCCGTTTCCGACAATTATGAAAACGGATATGTTCAAGCAAATCAGCAAATCGTCATGGCAAATCTGATTGAGATCACTTTTGACCCGAACGGAGGAACTTTCTCCGATGAAACAATCGGTTTCGTCGACGGCGTTTGTGTTGTCAGAGGACCGGTTACATCGGGCGATCTTGTTCCTGTTCCGGATTTGGATCCCGAATGGAGCGGCCTTACATTTGCAGGCTGGTTTAAAGAAACGGATGCCGATCATATTGTTTCAAATGAATGGGATGATAAGAGCACATTTGAAGATATGGCATCCGGAAATGTCCGAAAACTTTATGCCGGCTACGGCTGTGCCGTCGAGACCGTACTTGAAAATGCGGCAAGTGATAACGAAGCCGAATTTGTCATGTACGGTTCTTCATACAAAGCAAATATTACTGCTGATGAAGGGCACACTTTGGGTACGGTTACTGTTACCATGGGCGGCGAAGCTCTCGCAGGGGCAGTTTCCGACAATGCGATTTTGATTTCTTCAGTGACAGGCGATATTAAGATTACAGGTGCAGCTTCGGCGGTCAGCTATACTTTAACTGTCAATGTCGATTCTGATTCTTATGACTTTGATGTTCTTTACGGCACTTTGATTGACCAAAATCTCGTTGAAGCATTTTTGGCTGAAGAAGACTGTACTTTCACAGGACATTCAATTGATTGGGAAAATGCCGAAGGTTTAGGCGAATCCATGTCTGCTGCCGGTCATACGGTTACATTGGAACTTGTTCCTTTGAATTTCGAATTGACCGTTTCTGTTGACGGCGCTGATGTTTTCACGGACAGTCAGGTTCCTTACGACACTGTTGTTGATTTGGTTTATGTTCAGGATGCATTATCCGATTACACGCCTGAAACCGGCCACGAAATCAACTGGGACAGCATTTCCGGTCTCGGCACGATGAAGGAATCCGGTCTTTCCGTTACATTGGAACTTGTTCCTTTGAATTTCGAATTGACCGTTTCTGTTGACGGCGTTGATGTTTTCACGGACAGCCAGGTTCCTTACGGCACTGTTGTTGATTCGGATTATGTTCAAGATGCATTATCTTCGATCGATTATACGCCTGAATCCGGCTACGGAATTGACTGGGAAAATATTTCCGGTACCGGCACCATGGATGAAAACGGCATTTTCGTGACGCTGGACCTTTTTGTTTCCAATTCTGTCGTTTTCGATGCGAACGGGGGATCTTTCCCTGACAGCGATACGAAATCTGTTCCCGCCGGTTTGGGAGATTTTTTGAGCAAACCCGATTTCGATGATTTGATTGTTCCCGAAGGCAAACGATTGGCAGGCTGGAGTGAAGATGAATTTTCAATTCTTGCAAATTTTGACTTTGCAGAAACACCTGTGACGGAAGATTTAGTTCTTTACGCTGTTTGGGAAGATGTTCCTGTTGTCGTTGAAATCGTATTTAACGCAAACGGCGGAAATTTTTCCGGTGACGTCACTGAAGGCGAAATTCTGAATGACGATGCAGTGTATACGTTTAAGATTTTATACGGTTCCGCAATTCCTGATCCGGAAGGGTTGGTCACATTAACGCCGGTTGGCGGCGCCGAGCTTATCGGCTGGGTGACTGACAAAGGGATTAAATGGGAATTCGGCGCCGACGGATACACAATTGAAGACGGCATCTACAAGCTGGAATTGACGGCGGCTTGGTCGACGGCATCCAACTTTGTCAAATTCGATATTAATGCGGAAGACGGGTATTTCATCGCCGAACAAATCAATGAAAAATTGAATGTTTTTGAAGTTGAAGTTCCGGCAGGAAATGCTGTCAATGAGCCGCAGGAATATCCGCCCGAAAATGAACTTGACCCGGTCGGCTATGTTTCTCCGAGAAATTATGAGTTAAGCGGATGGTTCCTCCAAGGGCAGGAAGAAGCCTGGAACTTCGGTGAAATCGTCGCCGAGGATATGACTTTATGCGCTGCCTGGAAATCCAAAAATACCAATCCCGACGGACCCGGAACAGGCAAAGCAATCATTTCGGATGATACGCCCGATGACACGTGACTACAGAAACAATCATTTATCTCGGCTGGTTCGGCGATATCATTTTGAACCCGAACGGCGGTGCTTTCGCTGACGAAACGGTTGATGCCATTATTTCTATTGAAGTTCAGCCCGGTCAAACTTTTGGTGATATCAATTCTTCTCTCGATTCTTATGTTACCGGTGCTGGTCAAGGATCTTGGGAAGCACGCGGTTGGTATAATGAAACCAGTTTCACAACACCAGGTGTTGTCAGTACTCTTTGGACTGATAATGATCCTCTTTCTGTTGGTTCAATTCTTTATCTCGGCTGGTTCGGCGATATCATTTTGAACCCGAACGGCGGTAAATACAGCGACACAAGTACCTCAATTCCGGTGGTAATTCAGCCGGCAATGACTAATGCTGATGTTCATGCTCTTTTCGAAGATGCAACCGACAGCGCTGGTCTTGATTATTCCGATTGGGTCCATGAAAATGAATGGGGAGAAAGTGAGGGTGTTGTTTCAACAGTTTGGGAATTAGACTCAAGTTCTATCCCGAGTAATCTTTATGCTAAATGGACAGGCGAATTGAAATTTAATGCAAACGGCGGTGAACTCGATTCCGACAGTCCGATTACAGTTCAGCCTGCTGCAAAATTCTCTTCATATTCTTCATCTTTCCCGATAGCTGAGTATCCCGGTTGGGATTTCAACGGCTGGTATGACATGGGCACAGGATTTGCAACTCCCGGTTCCGTTCGTGACAGAACGGCAATCGCCTCTGAAATAATCTCACATCATTCCGACGGCAAAATTACTTTATATACCGGCTGGAAAGGCAAGTTGACATTTGGTGCAAACGGCGGAAATCAGGTAGGACCTTCAATTTTCACCGGTATTGAGCCGACAGACACTCTGAATGGTCTTTCCAGATTCAGTTATAATGATCCCACTTTCGATAGTTGGGAATTCAGAGGCTGGTATTCCGAAAATGATTCGGGAGTTGTTGATGACCTTATCATTTCCAATACCGCTTACAGTGAATCTTTCGGTGAGTTATTTGACGGATTGGATTCTACCGATTTGGAATTGCATGCCGGCTGGTTCGGTGACATTATTTTGAACGGTAACGGCGGCAACTTCGGCTTTGATGATGACCTTCCAATCGAAGAGCGTATCATTGAAAATGTTCAGCCTGCTGAAATATTCTCTAAATACTTCATTGCAGACAATGAACCTGTATATGGTAATTGGGGCTTTAGCGACTGGTACGATTTAGGTTCTTCCGCCACCTCTCCGTCTCTCGTGACCGGTGATGCCCTTCTGGGAACTGCTGCTATCAGTACCCTCACTGACAGTGTCACTGACGATTCAGAGCTTATTTTGTTCGCCGGTTGGTTCGGTGACATTATTTTGAACGGTAACGGGGGCAACTTCGGCTTTGATGATGACCTTCCAATTGAAGAGCGTATCATTGAAAATGTTCAGCCTGCCGACTTGCTTTCCGCATATCTTAGTGAAAATAATGAGCCCGACAACGAACCTTGGGGATTTAGCGGCTGGTATGACGAAGGTTCGGATTTTGAAACTCCCGGAATTGTAAACAACAAAGTTGAATTTGATGAAGAAACGTATGTCAGTTCGCTGACGGAAAGTCTTAATGCAGGCGATGCTGAAGACAACCCGTATATCGTTTTGTTTGCCGGCTGGTTCGGAGAAATCACTTTGAACGCCAACGGCGGTACTTTCCCCGGTGTTGATGTTAATGAAAACTCCGAAGATGACACGACTCTGACTCTTATGATTCAGGAAGAAATGACTTTGGATGATATTTTGGGTTTGCTTGAATACGTTAAACCCGAATTCGGAGACTGGTCACTCGAAGGCTGGGTTTTCGAGTCAACTCTTGCCGAGTCACAAATTGAAGGAATCGGTTTTGTTGAAGATTGGGGTAATCTGATTGACGGTGACTCTTTCGCTCCGGCCAATGAAATCTTTGCAGCATGGATCGGATCTGCCGCGTTTGATGCGTCTCCGGGTTATTTCCGTGCGGATGAAGAACTTGAAATCCTTTCCGGCGACCAAGTTTATGAAATGGGAGACATTCAGCCCGGCCAAGATGTCAGTGATCGTGTTCCCTTTGCATTCTACGGCGGTCATTGGCTTGCAGGATGGCTTTTCGATGATGATGAATCAACACGCTGGCCACTTTTCTTTGGTGAAAACGGACAAATCGTCTATGCCGACTGGATCCGAAATTCAAGCGGCGGAAGCAATCCGACAGGCCACGGAACAATTATTGACCCAATAACCGGATCCGCCGCCGAAGGCGGCGAATACATCGGTGTCGATGATACCGACGATGGCAGCGGTGACAACACCCAAGATCCGGAAACCGGCTATGCCGGAGATACCGGAAGTTCGGGCATCTCTATCTATCTGCTCATCTTCGCTCTTGTGGTTATCCTCCTCCTCATTGCCGGTGGTGTTTACTACTACAAAGTCATGAAGAAGAAATAAGCAAATGAATGAATGGAAACTTTTGTTTTCATTCATCTTTTTCATTTTTTGTTTCACTCTTTTCGTTTTTTTCGTTTCTTTCATTTTTATTTATTATTTTTTATTTATTCCATTTCTTTATTGTTTTGTTAATTGCTGCAATTATTTTAATTGCAAAACGTATCATTTTTTAAATGAATCTGCATTTGATTTTTGCTGATAAACTCTTTTTATTCGAATGATATATTTTGATACATTTTTTAAAATTAATACAAATGTTTATAAATAATTGAATGTTTGTTTTAATATTGTCATATTAAATAATTAATATTATAGTATCAAAAACAGTTCGGGTCGCTCCCGATTGACACTGGTCCGATAATCGCAGGGAAGCGATTTATTTTTCAAAAACAAGGATGGAAATCAGGGTCATTTAATACTCTTGAGGGGAAAATCATGAAGTTTAAAAAACATTTTATCGCACTGCTTATCGCGGTGAGTATCGTTTTAGTAATGTTCAGCGGGGTTGCTGCTGGTGTTTCCGATCCTGATCGATATATTTTTGATGTCAGTGAAGCAAATGGACCTCTTACAATTACTAATGGCGGGGATTCAAACACAATTCGGATCATTGCATCTAATTCTACTTTTAACAAAAGTGTTTCAATCTCGCAAACAATTACAATTATTTCTTCCGGGCAAAGCGCTAATCGGGTTGAAATCAAAGATATTTCCGGCATTAAAATAAATATTGAAAATCTCCACATTGATGATTCTCATGCTTCTAATGTCAGTGCTTTCTCTTTAAGTAATTCAATTGTTAATTTGACTTTATCAGGCACAAATAAATTGGTAAGTGGGGCAAGTCGAGCAGGCCTCGAAGTATCTTCGAATTCTCAAATTACAATTAATGGTCCGGGTTCTCTTGAAGCAATTGGCGGAAATGGGATTAATGGCGGTGGATCTGGTGCAGGCATCGGCGGTGGTGGCGGTTCTAAAGGTATAGAATACAATGAAAATAATACTCCGAACGGTCCGGGAAATCCTGGTGGGAATAGCGGTATTATTAATATTCAAAATGGTGCCAAAATTTATGCCAAAGGAGGTGCTGGCGGAACAAACGCCGGAGGTGCAGCCGGTATTGGCGGCGGTGGCGGCGGATCTGGAGCTGATGGATATACAAGAAACTCCGGGACTGTTGGAGCTCATGGGGGGCAGGCAGGTGCAGGCGGCAATGGCGGCTCTTTCGATATTACTATTGAAAATAGTTTCATCCAAGTTGAAAGTTCGTCTGTTGGACTTGGCGGAGGTAATGCAGGAAATGGTGGAGCAGGCGGTAATTCATATCGCCCACTTGGTGTTGTTTCCAGAGATGGTGGCAATGGCGGTACCGGCGGAATTGGTGGGTCCGGTCTAATTTCAATGTCAAATAGTACAATTGATGTAATCGGTGGAACTCTTGATATCGGTGGCGGCAACGGTGGTGCCGGCGGAGTCCGTGGTTCAAAAAATGGAGGAACTGATGGAACAAACGGAACTGGAGGAATTGGCGGTTCTGCAACAATCACTATTGACGGCAATAAAACAGATATTATTTCCGGTTCAAAAGGATTAGGCGGCGGCTTTGGAGGGAAAAATGGCGGTGTATCTACGAACGCTAATAATGGTACTGGGTCTGTTACAATAACAGGCGGCAGTCTTTTATTACTTAATGAAAAAGGAAATGCTGTTTATACAAATGGAAATGTTCCTGTCTATCCCATCACTTTCAAAGCGGTTGACGCTTTGGACACAACTCTAAAACTATCCGGTGTCAGAATTGAATCCGGATCTTACGTTGCTCAGACAAGAGTCAGTGAAAGATTTACAACTCCTGAGAATGCAACATCCGGTTGGGCAACGATTTGGCTCCCCGGTGCCGAAAACTCTGTTGATTTTTCATTGACCGGTTATGTCACTGAAAAAGATGCCTTCACAGTCTCTTCGACATCACAGGAAATTGTTGTCGGCTTAGGAAAGCCCGTTGATGTGACATTTGAAGCTTCTCCCGGTTCTCTCATCCTCAGCAGCAGCCCTGACAGTCCGTTGGAAAATTATACGATTCCTTCCACATTGTTTACCGACGAAATTCCATACGGTAAATCATTCAATACTCCTTTCGGAAGTGTTTTGACCTTTAACACGGCAGGTTACTCTCTTGAAGGCTGGTACACCAAAGACGGAACTAATGACGATTGGGGTGATAAATGGGTCTTTAACGGAGAGGGAACTGCTTCAATCATCTCTTCTGATTTGTTAACTTCTAGTCCGGAAAACGGATATTCAATGAAACTGTATGCAAAAACAACGCCTTATGAAGTTACCATCAACTACTATCTTGACGGCGAATCCTATGACTCTGATACCGATGATTACGGTTCAGATTACACTGCTATTGCTCTCCCTGTTGAATCCGGCTACAGTTTTTCAGCTTGGTCTTTGACGGGCGGCGATGAGTGGGCAGCGGATACTGCTCTTACTTTCGATTCCGGTGTTTCT
>NZ_JAWDKC010000006.1:0-50064 GCF_032714515.1 Methanimicrococcus hacksteinii
TTCATAAAAAGTATTTTTATCTTCATTTAAAAGAATGTGAATTTAGGTACAATTATAGGAATGAAGATTTATATCAAAAAATCCTAAAAATCTTGAGAGAAAATCCTCTATTCTTATCTTGACCCTTCTTTAAAATCGGCGGGGATTTTTTAACTCGTATGAAAATTGATGCGGCTCGCGCGCAGGCGGCGGCAAAACAGAAGGCAGAACAGACAGCAGAACAGACAGCAGAACAAGCGGCAGAACGGACAACAGAGAAGACGGCATAAATAAAAATTAAAAATAAAATACAAATAAATAGAATTAAAGTCCATTCTATCCTGTTCATTTATTCATATTTCTAAAATTTGTATTTCACATTTCTAAAAACGGAGGACGAAAAAATGGATCAGATCCAATATTATGACGCCAATCAAATTGAAGGGCGTTCAATGACAATTGTTTTAGACAACGGGAAGTTGGAAACCATCTCCAAGAACAGCTCCAAAGGCGCGGGCATTCGGGCGCTTTGCCGGGGTTCTTGGGGATACACTTCCATCGACGGGGAAACAGACTTGGAAACCGGCATTCAAAACGCATCCGAACTGGCCGTTTCAATGAACCGGAGCACGCCCAAAGACAAAATTATTTTAGGCGAAGTTCCGAAACGAAAAGTCGGCGGCATGCCGCAGATTAAAATCAGTCCCGAAGACATCAGCGCGGAAGACAAAGTCGATCTTTTGCGCGAAATCGAAAAATATGCCAAAGAAGAAGGCATCAAAAGCACCCGTGTTTCATATTCCGAATCTCTCTTAACAACCCGCTTTATGAATTCCGAAGGCGATGAAAAGGAATATAATACGGTCCGCTGCGGATTTGCCGTCTCGGCCGTTGCCGCCGACGGAAACAATTATCAGGCCGGCAGAGAAAGCCGTTTTAATATTTCCGGTTACGAAATTTTTGAGAAAAACGATCCTTACGAACTGGCAAAGCAGGCGGCTGCAACGGCCAAATCTTTGCTGACGGCCAAAACGCCCAAAGGCGGCGCACTTCCCGTCATTTTGGATCCGGAATTGGCCGGCGTGTTTACGCACGAAGCTGTCGGACACGCGTCCGAAGCGGATTTGGTGATGCAGAACGATTCCGTTCTTTCGGGAAAACTGGGACAGCAGATTGCCGTTCCTTCCGTTACCGTGATTGATGATCCGACCATTCACGAATACGGTTACTATCCGTTTGACGCCGAAGGCGTTCCGTCCGAAAAGACCGTTTTAATCAAAGACGGCGTTTTGAATTCTTACATGCATTCCCGTGAAACCGCCGGTCTTTTTGAAGGCGTTTCCGGAAACGCGCGCGCTCAAGGGTATGCGATGCCGGTCGTTCGGATGAGCAACACTTATATCGACAAGGGCGACGCGGCATTTGAAGAAATGCTTGAAGACATCAAAGACGGTATTTACTTAATCGGCTCCCGCGGCGGTCAGGTCAACACGGGCGAAGGCGTCTTCCAGTTCAACGCCGAAAAAGGCTATCTGATTCGAAACGGGGAAATTTCCGATTTGGTCCGCGACGTTTCCTTGTCGGGACAAACGCTGGACATTTTAAACCGCATTAAGATGGTCGGAAATGATGTCAAACTGCACGCCGGACACTGCGGAAAATCCGGGCAGACAGTGCCGGTCACCGACGGCGCGCCGCATATTTCAATTTCAAAAGCAACGGTCGGAGGTGCCTGAAATGTCAAAATTCGATTTTGAAAAAATGTTTTCGGGAAGCAAGATGACAGTCGACGAGCTTCATGCCGGCGTTGAAAAAGCGTTGGCGCTTTCCGAAAAACTCGGGGCGTCGGATGCGGAAATCGTTTTCTCTTTAAGCGAGTCGACGAGCATTCAATTCAAAAAAGACATCATTGAAACCGCAAAGCAAAGCACGGGTGCCGGATACGGCGTTCGCGCGGCGGTCAACGGCGCCGTCGGGTTTGCCGGAACAAACAGGATGTCGGATTTGGAAGAAACGGTTCGAACAGCGGTCGAATCCGCAAAAATCATGGAAGCGGATCCGTTCTTTAAAACATTTCCCGAAAAAACAGCTTCTTATCCCGATGTCGGCGGACTTTATGACGCGCAAATCGTCGGCATGAGCCTGGACGAATGTATCGGATGCGCTTCGGATATGATTTCGGGCGTTAAAAGTGTTGAAAATATGATTCCGACATCCGGCGGTTTTTCGCGTTCGGTTTCTTATTTTATGATTGCCAATACAAACGGGCTTTCCGCGCAGAAAAAGGGCACCGCGGTTTCGGGCTTTGCAGACGTGACAACCGTTTCGGGAGACGTTTCAACGGCGTATGATTACGGCGTGTCCCGAAAGAAAGATCTGGACTTTTCAGTCATCGGCGAGAATGCCGCAATATTGGCGAAGCAGTCTTTAAAAGGCGTGACAATCGGCGCCGAAAAGCTTCCCGTGATTTTCCATCCTTTTTCGTTTGCCGACATTTTGGAAAACACGCTGGCGCCTTCCGTTGATGCCGACAACATCCAAAAAGAAAGATCGGGGCTTGCCGGACGTCTCGGCGAGGAGATTGCAAATCCGGAACTCTCAATTGTTGATGACGGAACACTTTCAGGCGGCATTTCAAGCGGCGCTTTTGACGATGAAGGCACGCCGACGCAGAAGACGAAAGTGATTGAAAACGGTGTTTTAGCTTCTTATTTGTATGACAGTTATACGGCCGGCAAAGACGATGTCAAAAGTACCGGAAACGGCTATCGATATTCTTATTCGTCAGAGCCGGGGGTCGATTTCAGCAATTTCATCATTCAGTTCCCGCAAAGCGATGTCATCGCCGAAACAAAGCGCGGCATCTACATCAATACCGTTATCGGAGCGCACACGGCGAATGAAATATCGGGCGACTTCTCGGTCGAAGGAAGAAACGCTTTCCTGATTGAAAACGGCGCGATTTCAAAACCGATCAAATCCGTCATGATTTCAGGCAACGTTTTTGAAATGCTCAAAAATATCGACGGCGCCGGAAAAGATATCCGTTCCGTCGGCGGCATCGTCACGCCTTCGATTCGAATTTCCGAAATGAGCGTCATCGGCGAATAATGCGGTTTTGTATTTTCAGCAATCGGATTTTGAAATAAAATCCGATTTTTTTTTGTTTTGCTGCGGCCGCCGCGCGTGAGCCGCACCCGTTTTAAATCATTCAAAGCCGAGCCGGCTTTTTTTCGGATTCATTTTTCCGCCTTCTTTTTTTCGAATTCGTTTTTCTGATTTGTTTTCTGATTTGTTTTCTGATTCGTTTTTCTGATTTGTTTTCTGATTCGTTTTTCGGATTCGTTTTCGGATTCGTTTTCTGATCCGCTTTTCGAATTCATTTTTTCGAATTTGACGTTTCGGGTGTTAAATTTAAAATCCGTTTTTTAATTCTATTTATATTTTGTTTGAAATTTCCGTACTTTTTAAGAAATATTATGAATAAAAATCCGTGAAAAAACAATTTGTCATTTTATGGAATAATCAAAAATTTATAAAAATCCCGAAGGCACAACTGTTTAATAGAACATATATCATGTTTCAATCATAAATCTAATTCAGATTTAAGCAGCCGTTATTGATTTGTGGCGAATCTGACGGTTGTGTTCAAGTATGACTCATTTTTAATCGGTCCCGTGTATCCGTGAGAGGACTTCATCCGTAAAACAAGATGACAGGCCGTATGCACAAACATTATGGCGGGACGAAAAAGAGGAACCGGAGGAAAACTTTTGGTAAAGTACACATACATGTTCGGCGCAGGCCAGACAGAAGGAAAAAGTGACATGAGAAATCTCCTTGGCGGAAAAGGAGCGAATTTAGCCGAAATGGCCAATTTAAACATTCCCGTTCCGCCCGGCTTTACGATTACAACGGAAGCTTGTACGCATTATTTAGCGAACAAAGGGTTAACAGACGAAATGCACACGGAAATTTTAGCCGCTGTTGAAAAACTTGAAAAATCTTCCGGCAAAAAACTCGGCGACAACGCTGATCCTCTTCTCGTTTCCGTGCGCTCGGGCGCAAGAATCTCAATGCCCGGCATGATGGACACTGTTTTAAATCTCGGTCTCAATGACGTTTCTGTCGAAGGCCTTTCTGCCAAAACCGAAAATCCTCGTTTTGCTTATGACTGTTACCGCCGCTTCATTTCCATGTTCGGCGACGTTGTTTTGGGAATCGAATTCAACAAATTCGAAAAAGCGCTTGAAGCCCGAAAGAAAAAATCAGGCATCGAATCCGACACCGACTTGTCCGTGGAAGATTTAAAAGAAATTATCGCGGCTTCCAAGAAAATCGTCCAAGACGAAAAAGGCTTCGACTTCCCGCAGGAACCTGAAAAACAATTATTCATGGCAATTAATGCTGTCTTCGCGTCCTGGAATTCTCAGCGCGCCATTACATACCGTAAAATCAACAGCATTCCCGGCGACTGGGGAACGGCCGTCAACGTTCAGTCCATGGTTTACGGCAACATGGGCGATATGTCCGGAACGGGCGTCGCTTTTACCAGAAATCCGTCCACCGGCGAAAACAAATTCTTCGGCGAATATCTCATCAACGCCCAGGGCGAAGATGTCGTCGCCGGCATTCGAACACCTTCTGAAATTTCAACGCTTGAGAAGAAAATTCCCGACGCTTACAAACAATTAATCGATATCTGCCAATCGCTTGAAAAACATTTCAAAGACATGCAGGATATCGAATTTACGATTGAAGAAGGCAAGCTTTACATGCTTCAGACCCGAAGCGGCAAAAGAACTGCAAAGTCTGCCACGAAGATTGCCGTTGACATGGTCGAAGAAGGCTTAATCGACAAAAAGACAGCCATCAATCGTGTCACTCCGGCGCAGATTGACCAGATTCTCCACCCGATGATTGACCCGTCCTGCGAGCAGAAAGTCATTGCCAAAGGACTTCCGGCATCACCGGGCGCAGCCGTCGGAAAAGTCGTCTTCACGCCTGAAGACGCCGAAGAAAGAGTCGGCGCCGGCGAAAAAGTTATTTTGGTCCGAACCGAAACATCACCTGAAGACATCGGCGGCATGTATGTGGCCGAAGGCGTCTTGACGGTCCGCGGCGGCATGACGTCTCACGCGGCCGTTGTCGGCAGAGGCATGGGCAAACCCTGTGTTGTCGGCTGCGGTGACATTACAATTTCCGAATCCGAAGACAAAAAATTCTTTGTCGGTGATTTGACAATTAATGAACTTGATTACATTACGATTGACGGCAGCACCGGCAGTGTTATTTTGGGCGAAATGCCTTTGATTCCGCCCGAAATCAGCGAAGAAATCGAAGTTCTTCTCGGCTGGGCGGACGAAATCCGCACGCTCGGCGTCCGTACAAATGCGGACACACCCGAAGACGCGCAAAAAGCATTAGAGCTCGGCGCAGAAGGCATCGGCCTTTGCAGAACGGAACACATGTTCTTCGAAGAAGATAGAATTCCGGTCGTCCGCGACATGATTCTTGCCGAATCCAAAGAAGCGCGCGAACTTCAGCTGGCCAAACTCCTGCCGATGCAGAGAAAAGACTTTACGGAAATTCTCCGCGTCATGCAGGGAAAACCGGTGACGATCCGTTATTTGGACCCGCCGCTTCACGAATTCCTTCCCAAAGTCTATGAGTTAAAAGAAGATTTGGACAAACTCAAAGAAAAAGGCGCATCCAAAGACGAAATCGAAAAGATTGAAAAGATGATTGACCGTGTCGTTAATCTTCACGAACTCAATCCGATGCTCGGTCACAGAGGATGCCGTCTCGGCATTACTTATCCCGAAATTTACAACATGCAGACGCGCGCAATTATTGAAGCGGCCTGCAGCCTTCACAAAGAAGGTATTGTTGTCAAACCCGAAATTATGATTCCGCTCGTCGGCCATGTCCGCGAACTGGAAATCACCAAGAAGGACGTCAACGAAACGGCCAAGAAAGTGATGGACGAATGCGGTGTTTCAATCGAATACACTGTCGGCACAATGATCGAATTGCCGCGCGCGACAATGACTGCCGACCAAATCGCAAAAGAAGCCGATTTCTTCTCTTTCGGAACAAACGATTTGACGCAGACGACATTCGGTTTTTCAAGAGACGATGTCGCGAAATTCATTCCGCTGTACATTGAAAAAGGTATTTTGCCGGAAGATCCCTTCGTTGCCATCGATCAGGAAGGCGTCGGCGAACTCATGAAAATCGGTGTTCAAAAAGGCAAATCCGCAAAGCCCGAATTGAAAATGGGCATCTGCGGCGAACACGGCGGCGAGCCGAGCTCCATCCGCTTTGCTTATTCACTCGGTCTGAATTATGTCAGCTGCTCTCCTTACCGCGTGCCGATTGCACGTTTGGTGGCGGCGCAGGCAACCATTGAAAATGAAAAATAAGGGGCCGGTTTTTTCCGGTTCTTTCTTTCTTTTTTGTTTTTATTTTTGTTTTTGTTTTTATTTTTGTTTTTATTTTTGTTTTTATTTTTGTTTTTGTTTTTTATTTTTGTTTTTGTTTTTTATTTTTGTTTTTATTTTTGTTTTTTATTTTTGTTTTTGTTTTTGTTTTTATTTTTTGAAATGCGGGAGCGTTTCCGCGCGCGGGCCGCCTCATTTTTTGAAGCGGATTCAAATCCGTAAGCTGTTTTTATTTTTATTTCTGTTTTGCTTTTGCTTTTGCTTTTGCTTTTGCTTTTGTTTTTGTTTTTGTTTTTGTTTTTGCTTTTGTTTTTGTTTTTGTTTTTGTTTTTGCTTTTGCTTTTGCTGTTGCTTTTGTTTTTTTCTTTTGCTTTGTTTTTGCTTTTGTTTTTGTTTTTTATGTGATATTTTTATATACTTGTCCCGTATCGTTATTTTGTGTATTGCTCTCTGCAGTACAGGATGATAATAATGACAACGAATCCGGAAAAAACGCTCACAGAATGGTGTGAAGTCTCTTCCGATGAAACTTGCCGTTTGCTTCAGACAAACTCTCAAGGATTATCAAGTGAAGAAGCTGAAAAACGTTTAATGGAGAATGGTCCGAATAAGCTTGAAGAAAAAAATAAAAAATCTTTGCTTTCTATTTTTTTGTCCCAATTCAAAGATTTAATGATTTGGGTTTTGATTGCGGCGGCGCTGATTACGGCATATGTCAGTCATATGGAAAATGAACCGCCGATTGATACGGTTATTATTGCAATTGTTGTGATTCTGAATGCTGTTCTCGGAACGGCTCAGGAATACAAAGCGGAAACATCGCTTGAAGCGCTGAAGAAAATGGCGGCGCCGACCGCGCGTGTTCTGAGGAACGGTTCCGTTAAAATTATTCCCGCCGCTGACGTGGTTGCCGGCGATATTGTTCTTTTGGAAGCCGGGGACTCGATTCCGGCCGACATTCGTATTTTGGAATCAAGTTCTTTAAAAGTTGAAGAGTCCGCGCTGACGGGGGAGTCCAAGCCCGTCAATAAATACATTGATCCGATTTCAAAGCCGAACGGCCGAAAAGTTGCGCTCGGCGATCAAATCAACATGGCGTTCATGGGAACGAATGTTGTTTACGGGCGCGGCAGCGGCGCGGTGGTCGCCGTCGGCATGAAAACGCAGATCGGAAAAATTGCGGGCGAGCTGTCGGAGACGAAGGAAGAAACGACCCCGCTTCAGAAAAAATTGAATCAAATTTCCAAATATATTTCTGTTCTTGTTATTGTGATTGCCGTGGCTGTTTTTGCAATCGGCATTCTGACGGGACAGGATACGCTGAGAATGTTTTTAACGGCGGTTTCTTTGGCGGTTGCGGCAATTCCGGAAGGAATGGTCGCGGTGGTGACGATTGTTTTGGCGCTCGGCATGTCGCGGATGGCCAAAAAAGGTGCGCTTGTCAGACGGTTGCCTGCTGTTGAAACGCTCGGCTCGACTCAGGTCATCTGCTCGGATAAGACGGGCACGCTGACGCAGAACAAAATGACCGTTCAAAAAATGTGGCTTTTCAAAGAAATTTCCGATCCGAATTCGGAAGAACTCAGTCTGATGACGGAAGCGTTTGCCGAATGCAACGATTCCCGCATTGACGAAAACGGAAAAGTGGTCGGCGATCCGACGGAAAACGCATTTTTGAATTATCTGACGGACAGCGGCCTGAAAACGGCGGACGAGCTCAGAAATCGGGTCCGCGTCGGCGAGATTCCGTTTGATTCCGAAAGGAAGCGCTCAACGGTGGCGGTTTCAAAAGAAATGCGTGACCCAACCGGCAGTCATTCCGTTCGGATTTATGTGAAAGGGACGGCCGAAGGCATTGCCGAGCGGTCTGTTTCTGCTTTTAAGGACGGGCAGATTGTTCCGATGACGGATGAGATGAGAGATTCGATTTTAAAAGCGAATGAAGACATGGCTGAAAAAGCACTGCGTGTTCTGGCGTTTGCTTACAAAGACGCCGATTCGGCCGGGAATGTCGATATTGATCATATGGAAGAGACGGAAAACGGGTTGATTTTCTGCGGTCTGTCGGGAATGATTGACCCGGCGCGTCCGGAAGTGAAGGAGACGATTCAAATCTGCCGGAAAGCAGGGATTACGCCGGTGATGATTACGGGTGATCATAAAACAACGGCTGTTGCGATTGCCAATGATCTCGGTCTTTTGGATGACGGGCGGATTGCGATTACCGGCTCGGATTTGGAAGAGATGAGTGATTCCGAATTAGATCAAAATATTACAAAAATCGGTGTTTATGCGCGCGTTTCGCCGGAGCATAAGGTGAGAATTGTCGATGCCTGGCAGAAGCGCGGCAATATTGTCGCCATGACCGGCGACGGCGTGAATGACGCGCCTGCGCTCAAGCGGGCGGACATCGGCGTCGGGATGGGCATTACGGGGACGGATGTTGCCAAGGGCGCTGCAGATATGGTTTTAACGGATGATAATTTTGCGACAATCGTGATTGCCGTTAAGGAAGGGCGCGGTATTTTTGACAACATTCACAAAACTGTCAGCTTCCTTCTCTCTTCCAATATCGGGGAAGTGATTGCCATTTTAACGGCGACAATTCTCGGATTTACGCTTTTGTCTCCGATTCATATTTTGTGGGTCAATTTGGTCACGGACACGTTTCCCGCTTTGTCATTGGGCGTTGAGCCGCCGGAAAAAGACATTATGGAGCGAAAGCCGCGCGATTCGAAAATGCCGATTCTGACAAAAAGGCAATGGGCCAATATCTTTTCGATCGGTCTTGTCGGCGCCGTTTTAACGCTGACGGCTTATTTTGCCGGCAGCCAAATCTCGGCTCAAACAGGAACGACGATGGCGTTTATGACGCTCGGCCTGATTCAGCTTTTTGCGGCGCTCGGTTTCCAGTCGGAACGCAGCAGTATTTTCAGGATTCATCCCAAAGAGCACCCGTACTTATGGGCGGCATTTTTCGGATCGGCCGCGCTTCAGGTCGTTATTGTTCTCGTGCCGTTTTTACGGGACATCTTCGGCTTGACGGTGCTGACGCTTTCGGAATGGGCGATCATTGCGGTCCTTTGTTTTGCGATGCTGCTGTTTATTGAAATTAAAAAAGCGTATTACAGACACTTGTACCGGAAAAATCTTGAAAAGGAAGGACAAACGGCTTAATCAGCCGTTTCTTTTATTTTTTTGAAAAATGAAATAACTGAAAAATGAAATAATTGAAAAATGAAATAATTGAAAAATGAAAATATTTAAAAAATGAAATAATTTGAAAAATGAAATAATTTGAAAAATGAAAAACGATTTTTAATCCACCAGCAGCAAACCCCACCATTTGACTTTGTCGCTGACGGGGAATTCTAAGTCCATGTCGACATTTTTCAGTGTTCCGACAACGTCGACGCCGACGGCTTCCATGGACGGGCGGGCTTTGTAAGGCGTTTTGCATTCGCCGCCTGTTTTGACGCACGCGTCGCAGTAATGGCAGCTGCCGCCCGTAAATCCGGCGGCGAACCGGTATCCTTTTTGGAGGGAAACGGCTTCGAGCTTGAGCAGAATTTCCGACAAGTCGACGGACTTTTTGCGGATTTCATTGGATACTTCTTCGGAATCAATGAGTGACGCGGGTTTCGGCGGGTTTGTGTATTGGGTTGAAAGAAGAATTGCAAATCTGTAAAGGCTCAGATATTTTCTGAATTCATCCGGTGTCGGCACGTTCGGCGGACACACCAAATCGCCGTAATGGCGGCAGAGAGGAACAAAACACTTCAGGCGGACGCGGTCATCCACAATAATGTCGTTTGCATCAATAAAAAGTGCTTCAACGGCGCCGGCATCGAGTGCTGCCTGAAGCAGAACGGTTACGTTTTCTTTGTCTTCCCGGCTGAGTCTGTCGCTGCCCTTGGATTTATTTTTGTTCACAATTTCCCCTCTCTTTTCGTTTTTAAACTGTTTTTCTGCCGGCGGTTTTTTTCTCCGGCGGCTTGTCAATAATTTTTAAAATATCTCGGGCATACAAACCGAGGCGGATGTAATCGTCGTCTTCCAGCGGCGTGTGATGCATGATTGCGTTTCTGATCGGATCCAGCTCTTTCAAGCGCTGAATAATCCAGCCGCGGTCGGGGAAGTATTCTTCAAATGCGTCCCACGCAAACGGATTGTTGATGATTCTGCGGTAATCGCTGAAGCTGGCGTAATTGATCAGCGGTTCGTTTGTGCTTCTCTTTTTGTCCGCGTTTGTGCGGTCATTCATAATCCGGCGCTCGTTCCAGCGTTCGGCCAAAAAGCTCATGTCCGTTCCTTTCCACCACTCTTTCCCGAAACGCGCTTCAACACGGTCGGAAACAAACGCGCGCAGCTTTTCTTCCAATTCTTTTAAAATCAAATAGCTGTTTTCGGCATTCGCCGCCTTTCTCGGTGCTGTCTTCCCGACGGCGTTTTCGCCGAGCTTTTCAATTTTTTCCGTGACCGGCTTGATTGATTCTTCTTCCATGTACAAATTTTTCAAGTCGTACTTCACGGTTAATCTGGAATTGGCGCCTCCCGGCGGTTTGACTTCCAAGATTTCGACATCGTATAATCGGTCGATTCTGGTTTTCATCGCCGATGTCACGGTCGGCATTTCCGATTTCAAACCCATATCGGTATGAACATCGCCGGCGATTAATGTGATTTTATTCTGCCCCTTCAGTTTCGCGGGCTTAAAATAATTCTGATAAATGTAAAGGCGGACGTTGTCGGCTTTTGTCATATTTTTTGACAACTCAACCGGCGCTTTTGTTTTCGGCGCGGTGTTTGCAGGCGCGGACACGGCAGCCGTTGCTGTCGGTTTTGCCGCCGTTTTGGCAGCCGGACTTGCCGCTGCTTTTGCCGCCGGCTTTGCTGCCGGTTTTGCCGCTGCTTTTGTCACCGGCTTTGCTGCCGCCTTTACCGCCGGCTTTGCTGCCGCCTTTACCGCCGGCTTTGCTGCCGCCTTTACCGCCGGCTTTGCTGCTGCCTTTGCCGCCGGCTTTGCTGCTGCTTTTGCCGCCGGTTTTGCTGCCGGTTTTGCTGCTGCCTTTGCCGCCGGTTTTGCTGCTGCCTTTGCCGCCGGTTTTGCTGCTGCCTTTGCCGCCGGTTTTGCTGCTGCCTTTGCCGCCGGTTTTGCTGCTGCTTTTGTTTTCGTTTCAGATGCTTCTGTTTCTTCATCCTTTTTGAGTGCAAAAGCTTTTTTCAAAAAACTGCCGACGCCTTTTTTCTCTCCCATCATTTCTCACCGAATATTATTGAATCTGTTTGATTCAAAATAAATAAAAATAATTTAGAACTTATGTGCCTGCTGCTTGAAATCCTGTTCCGTTCAACACGCTTTCAATTGATTTTCTATCCATAGAATAGGTGAACAGATATATAAAAGGATAAGGGCGGATAGGTGTGATAAATTCAAAGACAGTCGGATGCAAACTTTTTCAAATCGGATTTAAAAAACGGGGCAGCCCGCGCGCGCAACACGCCGCTGACAGCAGCCGGGCGGAAGCAGTAAGGTGGCGGCAGTAACCGGAGGCAGCGGTAAACGGAAACGGCGGTAAACGGAAACAGCGGTAAACGGAAACAGCGGTAAACGGAAACAGCGGTAAACGGAAACAGCGGTAAACGGAAACAGCGGTAAACGGAAACAGCGGTAAACGGAAACAGCGGTAAACGGAAACGGTAAGGTAATCTGTGCCACGCTCGCGTAGCGAGCGGATGTGATAAAAAAGAGCAGATGCATATGGATCGCTGTGCTGACAGGCGGCAAGCAGCAGACGGCAGCAGCACAGTAATGGCAGCAGCATAACAGTGACAGCAGCACAACAGTGACAGCAGCATAATAATGACAGCAGCAAAACAATGGAATGCGACGGCTCAAATTGGTAAAATTATGTAAAAATATGTTAAGCGAAAAACACTTTGAAAAACAAAAATAAAAAGAGTCAAAATGATTGAAAATCAATCATTTCGGTGCGTAATAGCATCTTTTGGGCGAGTCGACAAGTTCTTGTTTCTTTAACGATGCAATAATTTTGCTGACTTCTTTGCTGTCGATGCCTGTCGCTTCGGCAACGTCGCCGGGTCTGACGGGTTTTCCGATGTCTTTCATTGCTTTAAGAACTTTTTCTTCTTCAGGGGTCATTTTCTTTCCTCCGATCATTAAACTGTAAGCTGAATTCATAAATGAAAGCCGAACAATGCGAATCAATCTGTGTAATCTGTAAATGAAATTTATTCGGGCAATTGTTCTCTTCTTCTCTTTTATATTCCTTCTGTTTGTATTTATTCATTCGCCTTATTCATTCGCCTGCGCTCTGTCAAGCGCGTTTAAAATCAATGTGACGCACTGGCTTGAAAGCAGCGAAATCGGGCCGACGGAAATTTTTGAGGCGTTCGCGTCTTCAATCGTTTTTTCATCTTCTTCAAAAACGCCTTGATTGTCTCCCAAAATGTAAACGCCGTTTTCCAAAAGGGCCGCCGTTTCCGGTGTTTGAGTCATTTCCAAAACATCTTTCCCGTCTTCTTTTAAATAAAAAAGCGGCCGGCCGTTTTCTGAAAAATTCTGCAGAAGCTGTTCCAAATTTCCGTATCTGACAAAAACGCCGGGCGTCGATTGTTTCTCGGCATCCGACGCGTCGATCAAAAGTGCTTTTTGAATCAAAGATCCCGAACTTCTTTCATCCGGATTGAGCGAGCGCATTGTCTCGCCGTTGAAGCGGACAATTTTTGACGGTCCCGGCTCTCCTTTTAAAATCAGCCAAACATTGATGTCGCGTCTCATTCCGAATGAGATAAAAAGAGCGGACGTCACGCAGCGGCACAAAACATCCATTCTTCCGGCAGACCCCGGCAGATCGTTTAATGAAATCTTGCCGCCGTTGACGGCTTTGTTTCCGATGATGATGAAATCTTTCATGGCGGATAATCGGCAGAAAAGTATAAAGGCATATCCGTTGCAGTGCAATTCTTCCTGTTTTAAATTAAAAAACGGCGCATAAGACTGAAAGAAATGAGCCGAAAAGTGACAAGAAATGAACAAAAAATCGAAAAAATGAATAAAAAGTCGAAGAAATGAATAAAAAGCAAACGAATGGAGCAAACATAATAAAGTAAACAAAATGGAGAAGCCGCATTCAATGGAAAGTGAATAATTTCATGATTGAAGACAAGTGTTTCTTTAAATTTTTCTTTTTTTGGGAAACCTCTCCAAATTCCGATTTCGTTCGTCGCTGCGCGCCGCCCGAAATTCGTAATTTGGAGCGGGGTTTGCTGTATTTATTTCAAACAAAAACATCGTTTTTTTTAATTTTCGGCAAACCTGAACTCCCGATAAAACCCGAAAAACAAAAAAGCGAAAAGAAGCTCAAGCAAAAAACGGAGTTCAAATTTTTTGAAAATTGAAAAAACACGATGTTTCATTTTTTGAAAAATGATCGAAAAACAAAAACAACCACCTCCAACGGCGAGTTTTGTGAGCGTAGCAAGCATTAGGAGGCGTTGGAGATTCGTCCCGCGAATTCAACGAAAACACATAAACGGGGTTGATGAACTTGAATTCCAAAAAAATAATGAGTTTTTGTTTAAATTTTTCTTTTTTGAAAAACCTCTCCAAATCCCGATTTCGTTCGTCGCTTCGCGCCGTCCAAAATTCGTAATTTGGAGTGGGGTTTGCTGTATCGATTTAAACTCAAACATCGGTTTTTTTAATTTTTGGCAAACCCGAACTCCCGATAAAACCCGAAAAACAAAAAAGCGAAAAGAAGCTCAAGCAAAAAACGGAGTTCAAATTTTTTGAAAATTGAAAAAACACGATGTTTCTTTTTTTGAAAAATTATCGAAAAACAAAAACAACCACCTCCAACGGCGAGTTTTGTGAACGAAGTGAGCAAAAGGAGGCGTTGGAGATTCGTCCCGCGAATTCAACGAAAACACATAAACGGGGTTGATGAACTTGAATTCTAAAAGTTTATTCGTTTTTCTTTTAATTTTCTTTTTTTTGAAAACCTCTCCAAATTCCGATTTCGTTCGTCGCTTCGCGCCGCCCGAAATTCGTAATTTGGAGTGGGGTTTGCTGTATCGATTTAAACAAAAACATCGGTTTTTTTAATTTTTGGCAAACCCGAACTCCCGATAAAACCCGAAAAACAAAAAAGCGAAAAGAAGCTCAAGCAAAAAACGGAGTTCAAATTTTTTGAAAATTGAAAAAACACGATGTTTCATTTTAAAAAAAGTAAAATGAAAATGTGATTTTTCACATTTCATTTTATCTTCTGTCTCCGAAAATCCGAAGAAGATTGATGAACAGGTTGATGAAGTCCAAATAAAGATTTAAAGCGCAGATGATCGCCAGGTTTTGGGAGTACGGCGCGCCGTATTCAATAGATTGCCCGATCTTTTTGATTTTCTGCGTATCGTAGGCCGTTAATCCTGCAAAAAGCAAGACGGCAACAACACTCAAAATGAAATCCATAATTACGGCTGTTCCGGGCGCAATCATATACAATATAATATTTACAATCGAAGCGATGATCAATCCGATTAATGCCATCAGGAAAAATCTTCCCATGCCGCTCAAATCTTTTTTAATGAAATATCCGACCAAGCTCATACCGACGAACATTCCCGCCGTAATCAAAAAGACGATGAAGACGGAACTGAGCGTGTAATACATTATCATCGGCGTCAGCGTAATGCCGCTGATCAGCGCATAGAAAATAAAAGCCGCCGTTGCCATTGAAGGCGACATCGATTTAATTTTCCAGCTTAAAAGAATAACAACAGCCAGTTCAACGATGATTAAGACGAACATTAATCCTGTTCCGAGAAATGTTGCCTGAAGTGACGGGCTTGCGTAAATTGCGTAAGACGCAACTGCTGTAATTAACATTCCGACAAACATCCACATATAGACTTTTGACAGGAACTGATTTCCGGAAGTGTCCGGCGCATAATTGTTTAAGCTCATTATAAACCTCCTAAAAAGGTGCGTTTTTATGTGTTTTTATTGTTTTTCGAATACCGCTGAAATCGGTATTCGTTTTGTTCTTTTAAATACGCTGTTCCTTTTATAAATTTATGTATCGGCATCGGGACAAAAAATTAAAATGTGAGACATCATTCATTTACACAGAATTAATTATCGCATAACGCATAAATTATCGGATAATAAAAATTACACATTATCGGATTCAAAACGGAGGTATTTCATGATTTTTGCAACCATTGATGTCGGTTCAAATGCGGTCCGCCTGCTTCTGACGGATGTCCGGACAATTAAAAATGACGTTGTTTTTGAGCGCCTGGCTATTCTCCGCGTGCCGGTCCGGTTGGGAGAGGACGCTTTTTCGCGCGGCAAAATCTCAACGGACAAAACCACGCAGCTGCTCAAAACAATGTGCGGCTTTCACGAAATTATTGACGGTTTTCAGGTGGCCGACACAATGGCGTGCGCCACGTCCGCGCTTCGGGAGGCGAAAAACGGCAAAGCCATTGCCAAACAAATCAAGAAAAAAACGGGTCTCGACCTTCAAATCATTGACGGCAAAAAAGAAGCGAAATTGATTTACGCCAATCATATTGAAAAAAACTTTGACCCGCGTTATTCTTATCTTTATATCGATGTCGGCGGCGGCAGCACGGAAATCACGTTTGTCAGCGGCGGCGTTCAGAAATCCAAATCTTTTAATGTCGGCTGTATCCGTTTGAAAGAAGGATTCGTTTTAAAAGAAACCTGGAAAGAAATGGACAAATGGCTGAAGAAAAACGTCCGCGGCAAAAATGTTGTCGGTGTCGGCAGCGGCGGCAACATCCGCAGTTTGTATCTGCTGGCCGGCAAAATCAATAATGAGCCGCTGAAAATCGAAGAGCTGGACTTTTTGGACGAAATGCTGCGCAATTACACCATTGAAGAGCGTATGACAAAACTCGGCTTAAAACCAGACCGTGCCGACATTATCGTTCCCGCCTGTTCGATTTACCGCCACATTATGGACACCTGCGGCATCCAAACGATTTACGCCCCGATTATCGGCTTGTCCGACGGCATGGTCCACGCGCTTTACGCCAAACATAAAAAGAAGTTCGTTGAGTGAGTTTTCAGCTCACTCTTTCCTCACTCTTCTTTTACAATAACCGGTCGTTTTCTCCTGTTTTCATTTCATTTTGTTTCATTTCATTTTGTTTCATTTTATTGTTTCATTTTGTTTCTTTCATTTTCCATTTTTATTTTTATCTTTATTTTATTACTTTCACTCCGATGATTAAAGATTAATATAGACATGTCATTTTAAATTCAGTTAATTTTTTAATTCTTTCATTTCCAATTATTTTCAACTTTGTTGTATTAATCATAGTGTTAATCAATCCATTAATCAGTATCATTCAATTCATATCAAAGCTTTCGCCGGCTGTTGAAAAATTCAACGCGGCTGAAATCATAAAAAACGAAAAGTCGATCATTATGAGCAAAAAAGATCTTGAAATCAAAACGCGCAAGCGTGACTCTCCGCCGTTTAAACTGGTCTCGGACATGACGCCCAAAGGTTCTCAGCCGGATGCGATTGAGCGATTAGCCGAAGGCATCGACCGCGGCAACCGCTGTCAAACTCTTCTCGGCGTGACCGGCTCGGGAAAAACGTATACGATTGCAAATGTGATTGAAAAAGTTCAGCGCCCGACATTGGTCATCGCGCACAACAAAACGCTGGCGGCACAACTTTACAACGAATTCAAAGAATTTTTCCCGGAAAACCGCGTCGAATACTTTGTTTCTTATTATGATTATTATCAGCCGGAATCTTATATTCCCGCAAAGGACCAGTATATCGAAAAAGATGCGCAGATCAATCCGAAAATCGAACAGATGCGTCTTGAAGCGACCGCTTCTCTTGTCTCCCGCCGCGATGTGATTGTCGTTGCTTCCGTTTCCTGTATTTACGGTCTCGGCAATCCGGAACGTTTTGAACAAATGGGTGTGGAAGTCACTGTCGGCCTTCAGATGAAACGCAATGATTTGATCGGAAAATTGGTTGACAGTCAGTTTGAGCGCAACGATTTGGAACTTGCGCCCGGCCGCTTCCGAGTCAAAGGAGATACCGTTGACGTCATGCCCGGTTATTATGAAAATATTATCCGGATTGAATTTTTCGGAAACGAAATCGACAGAATTTCGGAAATCGACGGCCTAAACGCAACAAAGAATTTCGACATGGATTCTTTTTTCATCTATCCGGCGCGTCACTATGTGGTTCCGGAGAATGAGCAGGAACGCGCCGTTGAGGCCATATTGGAAGAGCTGGAAGACCGGCTGCCCGAACTGGATATGCTTGAAGCGCACAGGCTGAAACAGAAAACCCTTTACGACATGGAAATGATCCGCGAAACCGGCAGCTGCAAAGGAATCGAAAATTATTCCATGCACTTTGACGGCCGAAAACCCGGAGAGCAGCCTTACTGTTTGATTGATTATTTTCCTGATGATTTTATGATCGTGATTGATGAAAGCCATCAGACACTGCCGCAGGTTCACGGCATGTACAACGGTGACCGCGCACGCAAAAAATCACTGATTGACTACGGGTTCCGTTTGCCGAGCGCATTCGATAACCGCCCGCTTCGGTTTGAAGAATTTGAAAAGTATATGAAGCATGCCATTTTTGTTTCGGCAACACCCGGTGATTATGAAATCAATCAGTCGTCTCAGGTTGTGGAACAAGTGATCCGGCCGACCGGCCTGGTTGATCCGATCGTTGAAATCCGCCCGATTAAAGGACAGGTTGACGATATTATCGCTGAAATCAACAAAGTCATCGCAAACGGTGACCGCGCGCTTGTGACAACGTTAACGAAGCGGCTGGCTGAAGAACTGACGGAATATTTGGCGGAAGCCGGTATCAAAACAAGGTATTTGCATTCGGATATTAAAACGATTGAGCGGACGGAAATTATTCGAAACCTCCGCCTCGGAAATTTCGATGTTTTGGTCGGGATTAATCTGCTTCGGGAAGGTTTGGATATTCCCGAAGTCGGTTTCATCGGTATTTTGGACGCCGATAAAGAAGGATTTTTGAGAGATTCGCGCAGCCTGATTCAAATCATCGGCCGCGCGGCACGTAACTCTAATTCCAAAGTTGTTCTTTACGCCGACAAAATGACGGGGTCAATCAAAAATGCAATGGAAGAAACCGAAAGGCGCCGCAAACTTCAAATGGACTTTAACGAAGCAAACGGCATTATCCCGCAGACGATTATAAAACCGATTCGTGAACAGGTTGCCGAAATTTCGGATGTTAAGTATGTGCCGAAAGCGGAAATTCCGGCTCTGATTATTCAATATGAAGCGGAAATGAATCTCGCCGCAGAAATGCTGGATTTTGAGCGCGCGATTCAAATGCGTGACATTGTTCGGGATTTGGAACGGAAATTGAAAGGGGAGCCTGTTTCAAAGACGGCCGATGAATCCGGTTCAAATTTAATCGATGATTTAAATTCAAGTTCGGCCGGGTCAATTGATTTGAGCAGCCCTCCTCAAACGGGCGCAAAAAAAGATTTGTCTGCTTCAAAGGAAAATTCTAACCGAAAAAAGAAATCCAAACAGAATTAATAAATTTAGTCAGTCCGGCAGCCGCTTTTCAAAACGGTACTTGGCGGGATTATAAATTGATTTGTTCTTAATCAAAACACTTTATTGGAAATTTTTACCATTTAGTTTATTTTATTCATTAGGTATATTTTCGTGAGAAAATTTAAATATATATTTAGTTATAAGATGTAAGATAACTATATTATTTCAAAAATGAGCTATCTTTCAAAAAAATTCAATAAAAAAACTTTTATCAAATGGTGTATCGGGATGCGGGTAACTACAAAAATGATATGTTTCACTGTGTTAATACTTACTGTTGCTTTCGGTTTGCTTTCTCCGGCTGCTGCAATTAATGATTTCAGATATTCATCTTATCATAATATGTCGGCAGAAGAAATTCAGAGAATTGTGGACGAAACAACCGGAACACAGATAGACAGATTTGACGGAATGATGATACATAATCCGGACGCTTTGGCCGTTTTCGGTATAATTCCTGAGAAGGCGAAAGGAATTGAAGCTTATGAATATTGGCTTCAAATGGGAAATATATCAAAAGCACTGTCAAATGATGAAGTTATGCAAAGTATGCATTATACAAACGGCGGCGCTGTGATTGGTCAGGGCACGCAGTGTATTTGCTATACTTCAATTATGATTCTGGATGAGCGTTTGGATGATTTTACTGAAGAAGATATGCTGAGAATCAAAGAACGTGTGGACTACTATGCATCCCTTGAAGGCCTCACAGACTCCCCGCTTGCATTCTTTAAAAGTGAAATGCCTGACTCTTATCTGTCCGAAGAACAGCTTCTGGAACTTTGGGAATCCGGGTACGGCGGGCTGACAATTACGGACGGGTTTGAAAATTTGACTCAGCTTCAAAACAATCGCCTTATTTCAATTTCTGCCGAAAATATCGGCTTTGAAAAATATTCTGAAAATCGGGCGCTTTCATCAGAAACATCCTTTATTGAACGCTTGTTGTCACTTTTCAAAAAACAATCCGATGTCATTGAACTTTCCGCAACCGGATATATCGGCAATGATGTTGATTTGGCAACTGAAAAAGTTCGTCCTCTCATCGGCGGATTGATGATTGCAACGCCCACAAGCAGCGGAACAATCGGTTATGCGGCAAAAGCCGCCAATGATTCCAACGTGACAGGAATCGTTTCAGTGGCGCACGTGTTCCACTTTGAAAACAAAACTGTTTATCAGCCGAAGCAGGGATCTAATAATTCGCTCGGCACATTTTCAATAATGGCGAAAGAAATTGACTCGGTCTTTATTCCGGTCAAGTCTTCTGATCTTAAAGCGGCCATTTATACCGGCAACGGTGACGGTGAAATTCTTGATGTCATCGGTTACGAAGGCGCAATCAGCAGCGGAATGCCGCTTTATAAATCCGGCGTTGTTTCCGGAAATACGGCAGCAACCTATTACGGTGTCCGCTACAACCAAACTTTCACGGTAAAGAACGGCACAATCAACTACACTGTTAATCATGTCGGTGTGATTCAGGAAATGTCTGAAGAAAACTGTTCCGTTCCCGGAGACAGCGGCGGACCGATTTATGCCAAAATAAAAGCGACCGTAAACGGTACCGAACAAGATGTTGCGGTTCTTCTCGGAATCCTTGAAGGCGGCGACGGAAAAGGAACGGTTTATTATGTTCCGTGTACCGAAATTAAAGAACAGATGGGAATTGTTCCGTTGACTATAAATGATTGATATTTTTAATATCATTTCATTTTTGACGGATCATTTTTTATTTTATATTTTTAAAATTTCTTTTTTTGTTTCGATATTTTTATTTTTGAATTTATTTCATCAATCCATATTGTTTGTTTTTCTTTTGATTTTATCTGTTTTCATTTTTATTTTTCATTTTCTTTGTTCTTATTTTCCGTTTTGTTCATTCAGCCATTTTTTTCGCGGTGTTGAATCTCTAAGTTCTTCTCAAAAATTTTTCGTCTCGGCAGGTCAAATAATCTCATTCAATGCAAATTATAATATACTGTTGTATAATTGTATTATTATCGAAATTCATCATTTTATTGTTGTGTTCCGATTTTATATTTTTTGACAAAAACAATCAAGAGGCAATTTATATGCGGATTCATACAAAATTCATTTGTTGTGCCGTTTTATTCATCGCAGTCACAGGATTAATTACGCCTGCTTTCGGGTTTAATGATTTCAGATATTCTGCTTATCATAATATGACGGCCGAAGCGATTCAAAAAGTCGTTGATGAAACAACAGGCACTCAAATTGATCGGTTTGATGAATTGCAAATGAATTCGGATGTGCTGGCGGTTTACGGCATTATTCCCGAAAAAGCAAAAGGCATTGAAGCTTACGAATATTGGCTTCAGATGGGAAACATTTCTAAAGCTCTCTCCAAAGATCCTGTCATTCAGCGTATGCATTATTCGAACGGCGGCGCTGTTATCGGTCAAGGAACACAATGTGTTTGTTATACTTCCATTATCATTTGGGACGAACGGGCAGATGAATTTACGGAAGAAGACATGCTTGCCGTCAAAGAACGGGTTGATTATTACGCTTCCCTTGAAGGACTTTCCGATTCTCCGATTGTATTTTTCAAAAGCAAAATGGCGGATTCATATCTGACGGAAGAACAGGTTTTAGAACTTTGGGAATCCGGATACGGCGGTTTAATAATTAATGACGGACATGAAAATCTGACTCCTCTGCGGGATGGATTAAATACTGCACCGGATGCGTCTGCTTTTTCTTCCGCGTCTGTGGATCTCGAAAACACAGCCCTTTCGGGAGATCTTTCTTTCATTGAGCGCCTTCTATCTGTTTTTTCGATTTTCAAATCGGATGATTATACGGAATTTCCGGCAGACGGCCGTATTACTCAAAAAGAATTTGCCGATGAAAAAATCCGTCCGATTGTCGGCGGTTTAATGGTTGCAACTTCTACAAGCGGCGGCACGGTCGGTTACGCAGCGAAAGATATTTCTGATTCCGATATCCGCGGAATTGTGACGGTTGCGCATGTTTTCCATTTTGAAAACAAAACGGCTTATCAGCCTCGTCAGGGATATACGGACGGTAATAAAATCGGTTTTTTCACGAAAATGAGTAAAGACGGAGATTCTGTTTTTATCCCGATGAATTCTTCTGATGTTAAAGCAGCGATTTATACGGGGGAAGGCGACGACCGGATTTTAGATGTTATCGGTCATGAAGGTTCTGTCAGCAGCGGAATGCTGCTCCGTAAATCCGGAATGGTTTCGGGAAACACCGAAGGAACTTATTACGGTGTCCGATACAATCAAACTTTCACGGTCAAAAACGGCACAATCAATTATACGGTTGATCATGTCGGCGTTATAAAAGAATCATCCGCTGATTCTTATTCTGTTCCCGGAGACAGCGGGGGGCCGATTTATCTCCAAACAGATATGAAAATAAACGGCACTGAAAAAGATGTTGCCGTCCTTCTGGGCATTTTAGAAGGCGGGGACGGAAACGGTACGGTTTATTATGTTCCGTGTACGGAAATTAAAGAGAATATTAATGTTGTTCCATTGACGATATATGATTATTGATCATAAATATTTTTATTAATTTTCTCGTATTTATGTTTCTGTTCGTAATGTTTTTATACCAATTGTTCGTATCTATCAATTATAGTAATTGATTATAATCTGCAACTATTTATCATTGTTATTAATTGTATTGGCGTTAATTATTGAGCGAAGGGATTCTTAATGGAAACGAAAAAAATATTACGGCATAATTTATTAAAATATGCTGTTTTTATTCTTTTATTGGTGTCTGTTACGCTTCCCGTATCGGTTGCTTCTGACGGCGAAACCGGTCAAAGTTTACTTCCGACGGATTATATTAAATCTATTATCGACAATACGCCTGCAACAAATCCTGAATTAATTAAACAGGCCGCTTCCGGTCAAAATACTGTTGCAGTTTCCGGTACAATTCCGACTCTTCCGAAAGGGGAGGAATCATATCACTGGAATTTAATTCTTCAAAACATTTTAAAAGAAATTCACACTGAAGATTTATTGGCTTCTTATCATTGGGATAACGGCGGATTTATTATCGGGTATGGCTGCACTCCTGATTATATTGAAATTTCTGTTCATTCCGAAGCGCAGTATTCTGACAGTGAGGTTAAAAAAGTTATTCAAGCGGTTCAATCCGCAGGCGAGAAACACGGTATTTCCGATGTTCCGATTATTATTGAAAAAAGCCTTCCTCCGCAAGGGTATGCTCAGACGCAGCCTGATGCCGTGAAAACAATTCCCGGAGTCGGATTAGGGGTCGGAGCATTATTAGTTATTGCAGCCGTTTTAATTGTGAGCAAATTTAAAAAATAATTTTTCTTCAAGTTTTAATTTTGCTTAATCGAATTCTCCAATTTTATCACTCTCTAATTATTAATAGAATTTTACTTTTTTTAATCTAAACCGATTAATATTCTGCCATTCTCCTGCTTTATTTGGCTGTAATCGGTATCCCGGTCGGAAACGTATTTATATGTCGGAAACGTAACCACAAAATGTTACGACTATTATTTATTCGAAATAATAGTATGACATAAAAATGGTTTAATTCACATAATTTAATTAAAATATTTAATTAAAAATTCCGATCTGATTAATATGACTAAACTGATAAACAACAAAAACGTGGCAATCCGCCATTTATTTGTTTTAGTTATACTGATTTCATTAATTTCCCCCGCATTGGCCGGAGCGACAGATACGGAAAGTTATTTCTCTGAATCATATATTCAGGAAATTATCAATAACACACCTGCACCGGATTCTGTTTTATTTGAACAGGCCAAAAAAGACAGCAATACCGTTGCTGCCGCAGGAAATATTCCTGTTTTATTACCCGGCAGAGAATCATATGAATGGTTTGTTCTGCTTCAAGGAACCGTGAAAAAGATTAATGACGAAAATCAGTTGGACCCGCATTTATGGGATAACGGCGGATTTATTATCGGTTACGGATGTCATCATTCTTATGTCCAGGTTTATGTTTCCGGCACTTATTCCGATGAAGACATTAACAAGGTCATTCGGATTGTTCAGGATGCAGGAAAAGCATACGGAATTGATGATGTTCCTTTAATCATCGTAATTGATGAACATGCGCAAGGATTTGACAACACGCCGGCAGGTTCCGGCGAACCCGCTAAAACAATACCCGGTGTCGGGTTAGGTGCTTCTGCATTTTTAGCATTGTTTGTCGTTCTCTGCATTAACAAATTTAAGAAGTAACTTCAATAACGATTGTTATTGATTGCTTTTTGTTCTTTTTTTAACCGTTTTTCTCATCGGGTAATTGTATTTTTATTTTTTAGAATGAGCCGTTTAAAACAAAAAATGCAATTCTGCAAAAGTAAATTTCGTTCGGCTGCGGCTGCCGCGGTTAAAAGAAGTCTGTCAATTGCATTTGGCCGGCATCTGTTTTCTTTAAGTTTGAAACGCCGATATTAATCTGTCTGACTTTTTTCTTGGAATCCGTGTTTGCCATCAGCTCGTCAATCATATCTTGAGCATGTCGTTTTAAGAAGAAAATGTCGGCTGTGTGAACCGTATGGCTTCTTGATTTTGTCGCGGTCGTAAAATCTGAATATCTCAGTCCGATGGAAATTGTTTTAAAATACATTTTTTTCTGCATTAAGATGGAATGAACTTCTTCGCAGACGGATTCGGATCCTAATTTCACGGCGGCCGGATCGTTTGTATAAGGGCTTAACGAATGAAACCGGCTGATTGATTTGGCATCGGCCGTTTCCATGACCTGCGTCGTGTCAAGTCCGTTGGCAACGTCCTGGAAATTCATTCCGTGTTTGCCGAGTTTTTCATAAATCCGGCGTTTATCGGCTTTTGCCAAATCGCCGACGGTTTGAATTCCGAGCAAATCAAATGTTTCCGCCGTTTTTTTGCCGACGCCGGGAATTTTTGTCACCGGCAGCGGGGCCAGGAAATCTTTGATCTCATTCGGACGGACAACGGTTATCCCGTCCGGTTTTTGAAATCCGGAGGCGATTTTTGCGGCGGATTTTGTCGGCGCGATTCCGACCGAACACGTGATTCTTTCCGTGGCTTTGATTTCCTCTTTAATCTTTAAAGCACAATCTGCCGCGTCCTCGTAAGAAATAACGTTGTCTTTGAAAAGAACATAAGCTTCGTCAATACTGACTTTCTGGACGGTTTTGACGTGTTTTTGAATGATCTTAATCACGTTGTCGGAAACCTGTCTGTAAAGCGTATTGTTCATGGGAAGACAAATGACATCCGGGCAGAGTTTGACGGCTTCCGAGAGCGGCATTGCCGAGTGCAGACCGAATTTGCGGGCCGGATAAGAAGCTGCGCTGATAACGCCTTTGGAAGTGTCCATATGCAAATGAAATGTCTTGGAACAGACAACGACCGGCTTTTCTTTTAATTCCGGCTTGTCGCGGATTTCAACAGACGCGAAAAAGCTGTCCATATCAATATGCATGATGATTTTATCAGCTGCCATTTTTTTAAACTCGTTACGGCCGTTTTTCGGCTTGATTTTGACCTTTAATTATTTGTTTCATCGGATGTTTGCCGGAATATCATTGTTCCATTAAGCTGCTTTTCAATAAGTTTCAATCGCGTGCAAACGGCTTTTTAAACTGTTTTTTAAAAACAGTTTCAGCTCTTTCTTTAACATCTCGGAACAAATCATTTCCGGCGGTGTCAATCCCGGCAATCAGGGGGCCGAAATTTTCAACCCGCAGTTCCCAGACGGCTTCGGGCATTCCCAAATCTTCCCAGCTGACGCCGCGGACTTCCTGAATCATGTCAGCAGCCATTGCAGCACAGCCGCCGGTGTATGATAAATAAATGCATTTCTGTGTTTCCATTGTTCCGGCAAGTCCGGTCATTCCGCCTTTTCCGATGAGAATGCGAATCTCATGATTCTTTAAAACAGCCGGCGTCATTTTTGTCATCCGGTCGCTTGTTGTCGGACCGGCGGCAACAGTGTGCCATTTCCCGTCCTTTTTTTCCATGACCGGGCCGCAGTGGTAAACGGCGCCGCCGGATAAATCGAACGGAAGCGATTTGCTTTCTTCGTCGTATTCCAAAATCCGAAGGTGTGCTTCGTCGCGGGCGGTGTAAATTGTTCCCGTCAGGTAAACAATGTCGCCGGCGCTGACTGCCGTGGCATCGGCCTCACGCAGCGGTGTTTTCAGATAGTGTGTTTTTTGCGCCATCAGCACCATCAGCGGTTTCCTCCTTCATAAACGGCGGAAGCGTGACGGTTCGCCCAGCACTGGATGTTTACGGCAACGGGAAGGGATGCGGTGTGGCAGGAGGCTTTTTTGATTCGAACGGAAAGCGCGGTCGTGTCTCCGCCGAGTCCCATGCAGCCGATTCCGAGTGCATTGATTGCGTCCAGGATTTCTTTTTCATAATCGTCATAGCCCGAATCGGGATTGTTCGGGTCTCTCAAATCTTCCAAAAGTGCTTCTTTTGCCAATTTTGCAGATTGGTTGAACGAACCGCCGATTCCGATTCCGAGTATCACCGGAGGACACGGCTTGCCGCCGGCATCCATGACGGTTTTGACAATAAATTCTTTGATTTTCGGAATTTCGGTCGGCGTAAACATCTTCAGCACGCTCATGTTTTCAGAGCCCGCGCCTTTCGGCGCAACTGTTATTTTCAGATTTTTGCCGGGGGCAAATGTCCAGTTGATTTCGGGAAGCCCGTCCCCGAGATTATTTTGTGTGTTATGCCGCGTCAGCGGATCGACAACATTGGGGCGAAGCGGAATTTGTGCCGTTGCTTTTGCGCATCCGTCCCGAACAGCGCCTTCCAGGTCAAAATTCAGGCAGAGTTCGCGTCCGATTTCAACGAAGAAAATGAAAATGCCTGTGTCCTGGCAGATCGGAACGCTTTTAGCGCCGGCGATTTCAATGTTCTTCAGAATTGCTTCCAATTGTGCTTTTGCAATCGGGTCGGATTCTGTTTCCGCCGCGCGGTTTAAGGCGTTTATGGTGTCTTCCGGCAGCGTTGTTTCCGAGATTCTCAAAATGTCTGCAACAGCCTCAGAAACAGCTTCAAATGATAATTCTTTAATTTTAACGTCCACCGGAAATTCCTCAAAAATTCTTTAAAAGATTCGCCTGTTCGATTTGATTTTTGCTTTATTTTTGCTTTGGTTTTTCAATTTGAAATGGTTTTCATGATTTATATTGATAACCCCGATTCTCTCATGTTTTTTTATTTATCCGTTTTTTGTTTATCCGTTTTTTATTTATTCGTTTGCGGCTTATTCATGGCTTATATATCTGAACCGTATTTTGTATTACATATTTTATTGCTGTTTCGTAATCATTTTACATCTGTTTTTACGAAAGTTATGAGGTTTTTTAAATGTCTGATGAAAACAAATTAAATATGTTTATTCCCGCAGATGAAGAAGCTTTTTCCTGCCCGTATGCCGACGGCGGCGAAGAGGTCAGCGCGCAGAAGTGGCACAAGATTGCGATGGATTTGGCGGCCGACGGCGCGCTTGACGAATCGATGGATGCTTTTGACAGCGGTCTTGAGCTGGAGCCTGAGAATACTGTTCTTTTGCGCAGCAAAGCGGCCGTTCTCAGCCGTTACGGCAAGAAGGAAGAGGCTTATCAGGTTTATTTAAAGGCGCTTTCGTTTTATCCGGACGACGCCGTCTTTTCAAACGGCGCGGGTTATGTTTTAATGGAAAGCGGCCGCGCGAAAGAGTCGCTTCAGTTTTTTGATCAAAGTATTGCATCCAACCCGCAGTTCCCGAATCCGTGGCTCGGCAAGGGCATTGCGTACGGCGAGCTCGGCAATTTTGAAAAATCGGTGGAAGCTTACGACAAAGCGCTTGCGCTTCGTTCCGATTACAAAGAAGCTTATTTCGGAAAGGCTGTCGCGCTCGGTGCGCTCGGGGAATTTTCCGCAGCTGTTGCCGCATTTGACAAGGCGCTTGAATCAGAGCCCGACAACGCCGATGTCTGGTATTACAAAGCGCTTGCTTTGGATTCCATGGGTGATGCCGACAACGCTCTGATTGCTTACAAAAAAGCCGTTGAAATCCGTCCCGAATACGATGATGCCTGGAACAACATGGGCATTCTTTTAAACGCGCTCGGCCGATTTGACGAAGCGCTCGAATGTTTTATTCAAGCGTCCGAAATTGACGGCGACCAGGCGGATGTTTGGTTCAACCGCGGCTACACGCACGCTGTTTTGGGACAGTTCGACGATGCCGCCGGCTCTTTCAGAGAAGCCATTGAAATCGATCCGACATTTGCGCCCGCTTACATGGAAGCCGCTTTCGTTTACGTTCAAACCGGCTTCCCCGAAGAAGCCGTGAATTTATACGACCATGCCATTGCGCTTGAGCCGACCGCCGAAGCTTATTTCGGAAAAGCGGTGGCGCTTCAGGTCATCGGCGATCCGGAAAAAGCGGAAGAAGCGTTTGAAAAAGCGTTTGAATTGGATCCGCGGTATAAGGAGATTTTTGAAGGGCAAAATCAGAAATAAAAATTATGGTGGAATTATGAAATATTTTGTATTGGGTTTGTATTGTCGGCTGTCGTTTTATCGGCAGGATGCATTGATGTGAATTATTACGGCACCGAGCCGGCTCCATCTTCTAATCAAAGTAATAATCAAAGAATAGAAACACCGCAAAGTTCGGGTATTGCGTCTGATGCAAAAATTGGCCAAGGAGCAACAATTGGAAATAATGTTACAATTGAATCCGGTGTGAGCATAGGGCAAGGCGCTGTCATTGAATCGGGTGCCAAAATAGGTCAAAATTCGAAAGTCGGACAAGGGGCTGTTGTAAAATCAAATGCTGTTATTGGAAAAAATGCAGTTATCGGGCAAGGTGCAGTTATCATGCCGAATGCTGTTGTTCCTGACGGCTCTCGAGTTTCTCAAGGTGCAATTGTTTATTAATTTTTTTTGGTCATGATAAGAACAACCATTAACTTGGTGTTAAAATCATGACTATGCAAATGAAAAATAAATACATTTTTCGTTCGTAAAATCAAATTGTGAAGCTTTTTGTTTTGGATTTAGATGCAACTCAAATATCCCATATTACCGTAAGCCGTATTACGATCAACAGATATCTTATGGCAATCCGCAAGCAGATTGCTGGATTCTGCGAAGCAGAATCCCCTTTCCAAGGAGAAATTGAAGTTGATGAATCCTATTTTTTAAACATTTTTAATTTCTAATAAACATCAAATGATTCATTTTGATATTTATTAGTTCTATCTATTATCTTGTTCGCTACAATTTTCTCTCTAATATATATTTTTTCATTATTATCATTTTTTAATTTTCATTAATTATTATCTCATTCATTTTATTTTTACAACGTTATTTTTATATCCTATGAACCCAATTTGTTTTTATTTTCTGATTATTTAGTAAATTTATTTGTTAACTCTATTGACTGAAATGGAATTGGTTTATATGTTTTTGAAAAAATTATTGATTTGTATTTTTAGCGTGATGATTCTAACTTCTACTTTGCCACTTTCATTGGCAACTGAAAATTCTGATATTGATGCTTCCGATATTTATGGTGTTGATTTTGAACCTTCTGTTCAAATTCTTGATGATACAGATTCAAATAATGAATTTGATTCCGATTTGAATTATGACGAGTCAAAAAATAATGATCAACAGCTTTTAACAAATAGGCTTGCATCCTCTATTCCATCTGTTATAAATACAGGCTGCATAACTGAAGTCAATGGCCCTGAATTTACATATTCAAATGATGCTTATTTGACAAGCCTTTTTTCTGGTGCTGCAACATATGATTATGGATTCCAAGTCCCGGCAGGTATTGCAGGATTTGAACCCGTTATTTCCCTCTCTTATAACAGTCTGTCATCAGGAGGTGCTTACGGATGGCTTGGTGACGGTTGGGAACTTAATGATAATTACATTTTCAGAAAAGTGAATTATACACCTTTGAATACAACTGATGATAGTTTTCGTTTAATTTTTAATGGAACAGGGTATGATTTAATTTATAATGCAACTGAAAATCGGTATCATACGAAATCTGAAACGTATATGTATATTACAAAAGAATCCGGAGCATCTAATCAGAACGGAGAATATTGGGTTCTTAAAACACCTGATGGAAATGTTTATCGATTTGGATACAATGTTGATTCTGAATTTATGAATTCGGTCGAGGGACGAAATTATGTATCTCGTTGGTATTTGGATCAGGTCACAGACGTTTTTGATAAAAATATTAACTACACTTATATTCAAAATCCATCATCTGGGGAAATCGGTGCTACTTATCTTGACACCATTTCTTATAACAACGGATCAGCTGAAATAAAGTTTTTACGCATTCCTAAAACAAATTACTTCGATATTTACGAAGAAGGGTGCAGGTATAAAGAAATGAATCTTTTATCCGGAATTTCTATGCATGTGAATTCCGAGCTTGTTCGAAGATATGCTTTTGATTACAATACCTCTGCAAATCATGTTCTTTTAAGTTCCATAGCTCTTTTCGGAGATGATAATGTCACTTCTTTACCGGCGACAATTTTTGATTATTATTTGCCTGGTACGAATTATTCAAACACATCTCTATATTTACCGACACCGACTTATGATAATTATTCGGCATTGGGCGTTATTCCGGTTGATTTGAATGGTGACGGCAAAATTGACTTCGTTAAAAATACATTAAATCCTAATTCAAATGAAACATGGATTTCTGGCGGTAATACATCTCTTAATAACAGTTGGAAACTTCCGACAGCTACAATGGATAATAAAAAAGACACAGGCGTTCGTTTAGTAGATCTTGATGGTGATGGGTTGGTGGACGTAGTTCAAAACTCATTAAATCCAACTGTTAATGAAACATGGATTAATACAGGAACAGGGTTTGAATTAAATGCGACTTGGAATATTCCTGAAGCAATAGTTAACAATTCAATCAGTGCAGGTTTGCAGTTTATTGACATTAATGGTGATGGTTTAACAGATATTGTTCAAAATACTGTTTCTCCGACAGTTAATCGTACTTGGATTAATACAGGAGCAGGTTTTGAGTTGGATAACAATTGGAGAATTCCAGTTGAAACAGTAAATAATACACAAGACACAGGAGTGCGTTTTGTTGATATCAATGGTGATGGACTTGTTGATATTATTCAAAACTCCGAAAACCCTAATTATAACAGAACATGGATTAACACCGGAACCGGTTTCGTATTAGATGAAAATTGGAAGTCTCCTGTTGCATTTGTTAATAATTCAAAAGATCTGGGTGTCAGGTTGTTAGACTTAAACGGGGACGGTTTAATTGACATCACTCAAAACTCTCAATATCCGTCTTATAACAGAACTTGGTTGAATACGGGATATGGTTTCATTGAAAATAATTCTTTCAATGTTCCTTTTGCTTTTACAAATAATGGCATTGATCTTGGGGTCATTGCGGTGGATATGAATCATGACGGCTTGATTGATTTCACGCAGAATACCCTCAATCCGAATGTCAATCGTACGTCTGTTCGGAATACGAAAGCGCCGTACAAATTATCATCAATTTCTCATTCTGCTGGATCATCGACTCATATTACCTATAAACATTCTGCTTATTATAATCATAATGACAGTCAAGACATTCCGCAAATGGCCAGCAAAATGTGGTTGGTCAGTTCTGTTTATACAGATGAGGGCAATACAATTCTTTCTCTTGAGAAAGAGTACAATTATACGGGCGGGGTTATGATTATTGCTCCTAAAGGCAAAAGTGAATTCCGAGGTTTCAATCATGTCCGCGTAACAACACACAGAAGTATTGAGCATCATTATTTCCATCAGGATGAATATAAAAAAGGATTAGAATCAAGCGTTTCTATTATTGCCCGTTGGATTCTCTCTGGATCTTCAAACATTCATACATATGAAGAAACGGTTTCGTCAGATGGTGTCTACAACATTTTATTGTCTTCCACAGAATCTCGCTTAGACGGGGCAACGATTCATACAAATTATACTTATGATAATTATGGAAACATTCTTGAAATTGCAGAATCCGGTGATGTAACAGTTGTTGGAGATGAACGGAAAACAATTACTGAATATAATTATAATACAAGTAAATGGATTTTAAATTCCGTAAAGTCTACATCAATCTATGATTCTGATGATAATGAAATTGCAAAAACAACTTATTATTATGACGGAGCAGCGAATGAAAATATATCGCCTTCCAAAGGGTTGGTTACAAAAGTTATAAAATGGAATAATAATGGATCTGATGCTATTGCTTCTTATGAATTTGATTCTCTTGGTAATTTAATTACTGAAACAGATGCGAATGGAGGACGAACAGAAGCGGAATATTCAGCAACATCCGGCTATTTGTATCCGGTCCGCATGACAAATGCTTTAAATCAAACAACACAATTTGAATATGATATCAAAACGGGCAATTTAATAAAATTGACTGATCCTAATGGTATTTCCATCGAAAACGTGTTTGATACTTTTGGCCGTGTTGTCAAAGTTATTCGTCCTTTCGATTCATATGCTTCTCCTTCTTTAGAATACGCGTATTTCTTTGACGGCAACTGGCCTGAATGCATTCGAACAACAGTTAAAGAGGCTGACAATCAAACTTTGGAAACATTTAAATATTTTGATGGAGCCGGCCGCATTGTAAAAACTGAACGTCCCGGCCCCGATAACATTCTTATCACTGAGGAAATAAAGTACAATTATTACGGAGAAGCAATTGAAGAAATTGAACCGTATGCTCCAGGTGAACAAAAAAGAAGCACAAAAACAGAATATGATCAAGCCGGAAGAGTCATTAAAATAACAAATCCTGATAATTCTTATAAAATTATTGAATATGACGGCTTAAACATCACACAGTATGATGAAAAAGATCATGCAACAAAAGTTGTGCAAGACGTTTATGGCAATATCTTGAAAGTAATTGAATTCAACGGCCTTGAGGTTTATGAGACAAATTATGAATATGATGCCTGTGACAGGTTAGTTAAAATAATTCCTATGCAAAATTATGATCAATCTTCCATTGCATTTTCAAATGAAATTCTTACGCCTTATTTCCTTTTAGATTCGAAAACAGCTATCATTCAAATCGGATCATTGGGTGCGAATGAATCAATGACAATTAATGTTTCTTTAAATGGTTCTAATCCTCAAAATAAAGTTTTGTTTGATTTCTATGATCATTTTACATCTAACAATGGTTGGGTACGCAACGGCACGGGACAATTCCCATGGGTTACTGAATCTATCGGATGTATTGATGGTGTCGGTGTTTTCATCAGTTCATTAAATTCTAATATGAATACATTTACGTCTGTTGAAAGTGTTGACATTTCCGATGGATATGTTTTTTATACAAGATTTGATCCGTTTGAATTTGCTCCTGAAAATATATATCATACAGGAATTTCAAATGACAATATTGGAACTAATTTTGCCGGCTTTAATGTAACGGAAACGACAAATTGGACAACCATGATGTGGATGCCGACACAATCTTATATGTCCGGAAATCAAAGTGCTTCAGGTTATTCCTATTCTCAGAATATGATGTTGTACAAAATCGTTTATGATGCATCTGTCAATACGACATCTTTCTATTACGACAATGAGCTTGTTCATGTTTTTAACGGCACCATCCCGGCAAATGAACTGACTTCGCTTTATTATAAAAAAGGTGGTCGTGACGGTGGTACATTTATTGATTATATCTTTGGGCATAAGCATACACCCGAAATTGTTACTCAACAAGTTTCTTCTCCAGAATCAATTCAATTGACAGTAAGAAATACCGGGGCGGAAACCGTCGAAAATGCCAAAGTAGAATTTGATATTTCGTCTCTCGGTCTTGTAAACAGATCTTTGTCTATTGCCACTCTTAAGTTTGAAAGTGATTCCCCTGTTGGTATTCCTTATTCTGCTCCTTACAAAGTTGCCAATACAACATTTGTCTATGACTCATTAGGTCAGCAAATAAAGATGGATGACCCTGATTTGGGCGAATGGTTCTACGAATATGATGCAAACGGAAATCTTATTTGGCAAGCAGATGGCCGTGGAGTTGAAACTGACTATGAATTTGATGCCTTGAACCGTTTAACCAAAGTTGATTATCCCACACAGTCGGCAACAATATATGAATACGATATTGGCCGTATTGGAACACTTTCCAGAGTTACTTCTGAAATTATGGAGAAAGAATTTGAGTATGATAACCGGTTCCGTGTTATTAATGAAACTATTACTTTGGACAACATTACTTATTCAACATTATATGAATATGATTTACTTGACCGTGCTGTCAATATAACATATCCGAACAATCAAACTCAAACGTTCGAATATGATGAAAGCGGTTTACTCAAATCGATTCCCGGAATCATTGACAACATTGAATATGATTCTTCAACATTGACAACAAAAAAAGAATATTCAAATGGCATGACAACAATTTTTGAATATGACAACGAAACAAATCGGTTGAAAAATCTTCAAACGAATAATTTGCAAAATTTTTCTTATGAATTTGATTCAAAAGGAAATATTATTAAAATCACAGATCATCTAATTAATGAAACACAAAGATTCAATTATGATGATTTGGATCGTTTGGTTCATGTTGATGGTGATTCTTATTCCCACAATTATATCTATAATCCGTTGGGATGTATGCTTGCTTTTTATGACGGCACACAACTTACATTTTTTGAACATGGAGAGAATGCCGGCATTCATGCCCCGACAAAAGCCGGCAATATGTCTCTTTATTACGATTCAAATGGAAATTTGATTGAAGACGGTAATTTCTTGTACATTTATGATGAAGCTAATCGTTTGAAAGAAGTTTTTGACAAATCAAATAATAATTTAACAATTGCACAATATTGGTATGATGAAAGTGGTACCCGTATCAAAAAAATTGAAAATGGAAACACTTCTTATTATGTCAATTTGGCTTATAATGTTCAAGACGGCAATGAAACTGTTTATTATTTTGCAAACGGTGAACGTGTTGCCAAGGAAAGTTCTGAAGGATTGTTTTTCTATTTGAATGATTATTTGGGTTCAACAAATGTAATCGTTGACAATAGCGGTAATTTGAGTGAAAAAATAATGTATTACCCATTCGGAAATCCACGAGATGCTGTTTTGACACCGAGTTTCCAACAAATCGAAGTCGATAATTTGTTTATGCAAATGGATTTTACAATGGAACGAAGTAATGTCCTTACAGGCCATATTCATTCAGAGGACGAATTTATTGAAAACGGACTTGAGAATTTGCTTGAAGAAACAAGTGGCGAAAACCTCCTTGTGAATGAAATAGTTTCTGCAGCCACGGCTGTTTCATCGGAATTGGACTCAGAAAGCGGATTTGAAATTTCCAGATTTGCAGATGATGGAAATGTTCAAGTTTTAGAGCATTCATCTGCTAATCCCTCGGCTCATTCTTTGTCTGATGAATGGGCTGCTTTTAAAAATCAAAGAGTTCTTAAAACCAAAGATGTTTTTGAAGCTCAAAAAATTGCAGGTGGTCATAAATATTACATTAAGGCCGAAATTACTGACATTGACAGAATGATGACAGCTCAATCGACTCGGCAAAAAGACTTCGAGTTTGATGAATCTGAATTTATAAAAACTGTCAGTGCTGTTTATACCTGTGACAGCGCCGAAACATCAAATCCTCTCAGTTTGTTGAGTTCAATAGGGGTGAAAAGTACAATATTGAATATTTCTGATCCCATTTTAATCGACTTGACAGAAACTTTTGGTGAAGGAAATGAACCCGATGTAGAATGGTGCAATGAGAATATTCCTTATTTGGGAAGTGTTGATAAAACAACAATTTCCATCCCAATGGCGTCTACAGTCTCTTTTTCATATGCATCGGAAACTTATACATTCAATGGAAAAGAAATGGATAAAGACATCGGTCTCTATTATTATGATGCCAGATACTATAATCCGTCAACTTTTACTTTCACACAGGCAGACAGTATTATTCCGGACGTTTATAATCCACAAGCGTTGAATCGTTATGCCTATTGTTTGAATAATCCTGTAACTTATACTGATCCTGACGGCCATTTACCTCTTTTGGTAACGGCAGCAATCGGTGCAGCTGTAGGTGGATTGGTCGCTGGCGGTGTTTCATACTTATCTCAAAAAGCAAATGGTGGCGAAGTTGACATGAATCAGGTTTATGGTGCTGCCCTCGGCGGAGCCGTTGCTGGCGGCATTGCTGGATTAACTCTTGGTGCAGGTTCTGCTCTTTCTGCTGCAGCAATCACATCATCCGGTGGGCAAATGGTTGGAGCGGCTTACTTGCAGGCAACAATCATGCCTTTGGCAGGAGCTTGCGGAAACACAATTGGTGGAATGGCTGGAAGGGCCACAGAAAGCTATTATCTGGATAAAAAGGTGAACATGAGTTATGTGGGTGACGGTAATGCAGTTCTATCAGATTTCGCTTTAGGCGGCGTTGCAGGTTCATTAACTCCAATTAAAAAACTTGTTCCTTTGAAACAATTCAAATTAAATTCTCAAACTCTTAAAGAAATAATGTCTACAGCTGAGCAAGATCTTATATTCCAAACAATTTCACAAAATCCGAATGATTTACAAGCTGTTGCAGAAGTTGTTGCTGAACAGCCGGAATATATTATTCGGCGGGTTGTTATTGTTAGGTATGTCAGCAGTTGCCCAATTTGCAATCCAAGTTTATTAAACGGATAAAAGAAAATATAAAATGTTGATGAAATAACTTTTAAAGAATGGTAGTAATACTGCCACTCTTTATTTTTATAAGGAGTAAAATCATGGGTTTTGTAGAATCTTATAGATATTTAATTCGGTCATTTTATGTATTCTTATTCATTTTTTATTTTTTATTTGTTGTTTTTATTGAACCCGATGGATACATGTTGGCATGGAGTATTATTTTTGTTCAAATTTGGATTGCATTTTATTGTATTTCCAACTGCGGTTTTTTCATGATCAATGTCCGAAGAGATTCTTTCCTTACATCAGAAGGTATTTTTCTTTTCTTTTACCTGACCGGGTATCTTCTTAATGCTATAATTCTCCCATTTCTGCTTCTTACAATATTTGATAATTTGCTCATTTACTTCACAGGCAACTCTTTCGTATGGAATTCTCCCCTTTTTATATACGCATTTATTTTGATTTTTGATATTGTTTTTATTTCCTTTTTCCGACATATTCATAAAATTTCGGCTCAGGGAAAAAATCCGGAAGAACTTTGGATGGCCTGAATTATGCTTTTAGATCGTTATGAGTTATTGTTTTTGATTATTCCGATTCTTCCGGGAATTTATTTAGCATTGCAGAAGAATTTTATTTTTTCTTGGAATCCGAAAACTGATTCATTCTTTCTCCGTTTATTTTTTACAACTCCGGGGCTTTGGATTTTAAATGTTATTTTATCTGCTTTTATTGTAAACTCATTTCCCAACTTCTTTCCGGAATTTTCAGAGAGTGTTTCTCAAATATTCGGAGTTTGGTCTTCTTTGTTGTTTCCTATGGTGATTGATACTTTTTTCATTTTTTTCATTCGGAAATACATACTTACAGAAGATTTGCCTTACTTTTTGTCAAAACTTGTATCGTCTGAGTTATATCTTTACATACCGAACGGAGCAGATGCAGGTATCAGTGCAACTTATGAAATTACCAACAAAAAAAGGAAATCGACGGAATTACCGATTTCAATGGCGACAACCAATCTAGTAATTAATTTAGCACAGACAGGTAATAAAGATATTATTCTTTCTATTTTTGGTGAAATTATCATTACAGAAAAAGTCCTTAATCTTTTTCAAAAGAACAATATTGGAGGATTTTATGCGCGTCCGGTTCGGACAGTTTTTGAAGAGGTCACTGAATCTTTTTTTGATGGCGTAATTGCTAAAAAAATCGATGTTGATAGTTCTTTAATTCAGCAACGTTATCAAATTATCTGCTCAAGTTTCTTACCACCTACTGTTCCTCCGACAAAAATAAAAATTTCCCGATTTCCTTTGAAAATCACAATTCCTGATTTTAAACTGTATTATCCCCGTGATATTCTTTTGAATGTAAAAGATATCAATCAAACATCTGAATCTTTCGGAAGTCAGTATGGTTCACCTTATTTTGTTCAAAGATATTGGATTGTCAGTTCTAAAATGAGGGATTTGTTGATTCAAGAATTTCAGGAAAATCAATTCCATTTTACTCCTATACGTTTCATTGGCGATGAAAATTCTTCTGCATAATTCTTTAATATTTTTATGCGTTTATTCTCATATGCGCAAACAACATTCTGAACCAATTGCCGACAACCGTCCAAAACTCGGCGAAAACCGGATAATGGTCGGAAACCGCGTGCGTCTCTTCTTCCGTTAAACCGTATTCGGCGCTGTAATTGAAAACGCCGGAGACATTTGTAAAGTACGGGGCAAGCGATGTTGTAATCACGATTCTGTCGTACGTGTTTTTGGATTTGGTTGTCGTCACTTCGTCGTTTCCGATGAGCCAGATGTATTCGCCGGACTTTAAGGCGGAATCGCCGCTTTCGTTGAAGTAGCTGCCGTCGGCGTTAAAATCGCCCATGACGACGTAATTTTCCTGTCCTTTGTAAATGGACTTGGCATACTGAACGACTGTGTCAAGCTCGTTAATTTCATTTTTAGCGTCATCCGGTTTGGTGTGAATCAAGATGAAAAGCGCGTCAAAATCGCCGTCATTGGCTCTGAACGTCACCATATACGGTTCGCGCTCAAACGGGTCGGTGCCGTCAGGCTCGGGATAGACCAAAGGTTCGCTGGCGACAAAAACGTTGTTCGCGTTGTAAATGTAAGCGTACTGTTCCTTGCTGGAAGACCGGCCGAGACGGTCGCTGACAACATAATCATAATTGTAAGCATTGCCGTTTTCATCCGCGCCGCCGTTAATCATTTCCACAAGCTTCGGCAAAGACGTGCCGCTTGCGTCGCGGATTTCCTGGATGCCGACAATATCATAGCGGCGGATCGTTTTTGTCAAAACTTCCATCACATCGTCTTTGGCGGCCTTGGACTGCCCGAAAATCTGAATGTTAAAAGCCGCAATCGAAATTTGATCCGCGGCCGGTGTTTCATATCCCGGGTCCGGCGTTTGGACCGAATCATTTGATCCGACGGTTTCGTTTCCGACGGCCGGCGGAATTTCATCGCCTGCCGGACATTCGTTCAAAGTCGGCGATCCGATGTCAGTGTCAATGCAGCCCGCAAAAAAAGAAGTCAAAAGCAATACAGTCAAAAGAACGGTTAAAATCGTTTGAGTTTTCGATTTCATACTCAAAGAAACGGCGTTACCGGATTTATCTATTTTCGTCAAACTGAAACATCGTTTTTCATAACTTTTCAAACCCGAACCCCGCCTTCAAACAATAAAAAAGAAAAACGGGGGGTTCGTTTTTCTTTAACTTTAAATAAACCGATGTTTCGGTTTATATAATGAATGAGATGAAAACCCTGTGAACCGCCCCTCCAATCCGAATTTTGTGAGCGGAGCAAGCATTAGGAGGATTGGAGATGGACCAAATGATTTTCAATTAAAACAAAAAACCGCCCTTTAAATTCTTGTTCTTGTTTCTGTTTTGTGTGTGCTGTCACTGTCATTCGCATTTCTCTGTGTGCCGTCGCTTCTGCTTGATAGTGTGGGTTGTGTTTCTGTGTGTCGCCGTTTCCGTTTGCAATGAGAGCTGCATTCCAGTGTGTCACCGCTTCCGTTTGCAATGAGAGCTGCATTCCTGTGTGCCACTGCTTCCGTTTGCAATGAGAGCTGCGTTTCCATATGCATCATCTCATTTTTATCACATCCGCTCGCTACGCGAGCGTGGGCACAGTACCTTACTGTTTCCGTTTGGCACAGTACCTTGCTGCTTCCGTTTGGCACAGTACCTTACCGTTTCCGTTTGGCACAGTACCTTGCTGATTCCGTCAATACAGTTGCCGATTTGTCGGCCTGTCGGCTGCGACTTGCCGGCCCGTCAGCTGCCGCCCACCGTCCGCTACGCGCGAGCCGCATCCGTTTGAAAAACGAATCAAAACGAAACCACGGTTTTTGAACAAAATACATACGGCGGTGGTTCTGTTAAAAATAAAAGAAAAATGAGACATGAGAAATGAAAAATAAAGAAATAAAAATGAAAAAATGAAAAAATGAAAAAAATGAAAAGTTGAAGAAATAAAATACGGAATCAGAAACGGGAGTTCCGTTTCTGTTTCCCTTCTTATTTTCATCTCGGCCGGGAGCTGTAATATTCAACGTAAACCGGATAGTGCGTTGAAATGGCTTCCGTTTCTTCCTGCGTTAAATTGTATTCTTCGGTGAAGTTGAAAACACCGGCTTTTCCCGCATAGAAATTTTTCAGATTGGATGTTGCGATAATTCTGTCGTACGTGTAGTTGCCTTTGGTTGAGGTCACCATGTCGTTTGTAATAATCCAGACAAAATCGTCGGACCGAAGCGGTGAATCGGACGTTTCATCATAATACGGCCGGTCGGAATGCAGATTTCCGACAATCGTGATATTTTCATGACCGGCATATCTGATTTTGACATTTTCAATCAATTGCGGCAGCGCATCAATTTCCTGCTTGGTATTGTTTTCATCTATCGTTAACACGATAAACAAAACATCGCCCTGTCCCGCATATGAACGAAACGCAATCATGTACGGGTCATAATTAAAAGCATTCTCATTGTCCGCGTAAATGCGCGGAATAGAAGACGGATACAGCACATTTCTGTCGTAAATGTAAGCGTACTGCTCTTTTGAATCAGAATTGAGGCCGACCGAGTCGCTCAAATTGTATTGGTAATTATAAGCTTTTCCGTTTTCATCCGTGCCGTTGTTAATCTCTTTGATTAAAATATCCATGGCTTTGCTGTCGGGATCCGAAATCCCCTGAAGGCCGATGATATGGAAATTCCGGATGATTTCCGCCAGCATTAAAACAACTTCTTCATCCGATGCTTTGGCTTCGCCGTAATCATCAATGTAAAAAGTCGCTCCTCTGATAACTTGGCTGTCGTCGACAGATCCGTTTTCAGATTCTCCGTCGTCAAGACATCCTGAAATAAACAGACACGATGATAAAATAATTAAAAATAAAAATATTATATTTCTTTTCCCATCCATACTATGAATTAGGCAAATTAAATATTTGAAGCTTCTTGTCATAGACTAAAAATTCATAAGCCGTATATTTTTATAATTTTTCTAAAATGTGTAAATTTTTTTCAAATATCCGCTTACGACGGGATTCTTTTCAATTTTCGTTTTCTTTGAGAACTTTCATTTCATATTGTTCATATTTGTCATATGTTTTCGCCAATTTGATGATGTTCGACATTTTCGAATCCGTCGATTTGATTAAATTTTCGAGCTTCGGAATCAGTTCCGAATTTTCGTTCGGATTTTTCGGAAGCGCTGCGCAGAATCTATACATCTCATAATTCGGCGGGAATTCGTAAGTTAAGCGAAGCGCCGTAATCAGCATCAAAATCGAATATTTGAAACTGACGTAATTCATGTTTTCAATCTCGTCGACATCCTGCTTTTCCATGTCCGGAACAATAAAATTCAAAATCGCGTTGATGGTTTGAATATCCTCTTTGCCGACGAAAATCCGATACTTAGCCGGAATTATGCTTTCAAAGGAAAATCTCGGATTGTCAATCTTTTTTCTCAAACCGTCCGCAGCCATTTTTCGAATCTTTTTATAATTGCCGACCGTCATCGTGGTGGTCACCATCGTTTCGATCTTCGTCAAATTTTCAATCTTGGCAGACGCGTTTTGCTCCAATCTTTTAATCCGCGCAATCGTTTCATCAATCCCGTCCGCCGTCCAGGCTCTGCTGATCGGAAGTTCCGATGCCCGCGCAATTAATTTTTGTTCCGCCATCGCTTTCTTCCCCGCGTTTCGAATCAATTGAACAGTCCGGGCATTTTTCCCCAAAAGCGGCCGGCCTTCATCACCCATTTCCGAAACTTCTTCAAAAAAGTTGTCTGTGACCTCTTTGACCCTTCCGCAATGCTCGACAAAATAAAAAAACGACGGCTTATCGGTATCGGAATCTCTGTATTTCTCATATTCATATTGAAGAACTTGAAGCTGATCATAAATTGACATATCAGCGAATAGGACTGGCAGATTAATAAAATTTCTTCATGTTTTAAGAACAAATGAAAAATAAAAAATGATAAAACGGTAAAAACTGATTGAAAAACGGATGAAAGTTGGTTGAAAACAGGATGAATGCTGATTGAAAATCGGATGAAAATAAGATGAATGTCAAAAAATCAATCAAAAAAAGACAATAACTCAAAACGAAAAAATAAAGTCAAATTAAAAAACAAAATCAAAATAAAAAATGAAAGCGGAGGGTTATTCCGCTTTTTTGATATAGACAATTTTCACATTGTTCCGGTTGGCATATTCCTGAACATTGTCCGGCATGTCGCCGGCTGAAATAAACAAGCCGAAATCTGTTTTGTAGTGACTTTTCGCGCTGATGACCCGGTCAATCTTTTCGGGCGTGATTGTTCCGAATTCGTCTTCGTCGACAACGACAATGTATCTGAAATTGTCCTTGTAAAGAAGCAAATCGGCGTCATCCGCATTTAATCTTGAAACTTCAAAACCGGTCTGCTCGAAAAGGTCGGCCGCTTTCACCGCCAAAGACGCTTCGGCCAGGTTTGCCGCCGATTTAACGGTTCCGCTGTTTTCAAGATTGTCTTGGCCGCCGTCTAAAAGGGGCGTTCCGTCTGCCGTCAATTGATGCGCGCCGCCTGTGTCCAGCAGAAGCGTTCCGTCGGATGCCAGCCGCATTGTTGTTTCGGGAAGCAGTGTCTGGCCTGTGCCGTTTCCGATCTGCTCTCTTTCCGGACCGCTGTCCAGCTTTGCGTTCTTTCGTTCCCAAAGCAGATATTCTTCCTTTTTCAGCTTTTCCGTCTGCGGTTCTTCAACCGGTGTTCCCGCAGGCTGAACATTGTTCAGCGCGTATTCATAATTGGACTGGTCGAACAAAACCGTTCTCATCTTGTCGAAATAACGGTTTTCGGTTTCTTCAATGTACAAATCTCTGGCATCCTGAACCGCCATACGGAATTCGTCAATATGATTGCGTCTGCCGCGAAGCAGGAAACTGTATTCTCTGCCGTCTTTCGTTGTCATTGAAAAAGTTGTTCTTTTCAAAAGGAAATAAGAAAACAAGCTGATGATTGCCAAAACACCGAGGAGAACCGCGCCGTAAACAGCCCACTGCGACAGCATCACGGCAACATCCGAGCCGCCGTCAACACCGAAATATTCGGATGCGAAATTCGCCAAAAAAGTGCCGATTGCTCCCGCATTCAAATACACCAATACGGCGGCAATCAAATAGACCGCGCCCCAAAGGATTTTGCCCCATTGAGGTCTGTAAGTCCATCCCGTTGAAACAACATCTTCCAAACGGAATTCCCGCATGCTTAATTTTCTTTTGTTTAATGAAAAAAGACGTTTATTTGTCAGCACCAGCGTTGTCCAGCTTTTGTATTCGGAGGCTGCCACGTTATTTTGCGACCAGACGGTCTCATCTTTCATGTCAATGGAATTGAGGACACGCTCGTCTTTGCCTAAATATTTTGAAAAATTTGCCATAATTTTCACCGGTTTTTCTGTTTTTAGCAGCTTTATGTAAAAACATAAAATAGATGTTTCGTAAATTATTTTTAATATTTATATACGTTTAGTTTTGAGCAGATATTCTTACAGCATTGCCGCATTTCTTTTTGAAGCACTGTTTTCTGCATTCGCCGTTTCCGCATTCACTGTTCCCGCATTCACTGTTCCTGCATTCGCTGTTCCCGCATTCACCGCTCCCGGCATTCGCCGCGCGCGAACGCATCATTTTCAAATATACAAAAACCCGCGGCCCCGTTTTTAAATTATCTTTTAAAGTATAATAAATGAAGCACAAACAAAACCAAAAATAAAACATAAATTAAAACCAAAAACAAACCAAAAACAAATCAAAATGCGAAAAAAATCAAACACAAAGAAACAAAAAAACAAATAAAACCCAAATCAAATCGAAAATAAAAATGATCCGAAAACTGTTTTTCCGGACCATTTTCCGTTTTTCTTGAATTTTGAAAATTTAAAAATTCAGCAAATGTTTGTTGTTTAATAAGGAACGGGGAATCCCATTTCAATGCGGTGTTCGATTTCCTTGGCGTTTTTGGTCTTCTTGTCGTTTGACAATTTTTCAAGCATCGGGAATCCGACTTTGCCTTCCATGTCAAGCGGCTGAGTTTCCAATTTGCCGGCAGCAATCATTTTGTCAATGAAGTCTTTGCCGCGTTTGTTTCGGATAATCACCGTGCTCCAGCCGTCGGGCGAGCCGACAGATCCGGTTGAAAAGTCCGCGTATTCGGACGTGTAGTCCATGCAGACATGACAGGATTTCTGTTCGAACGGATGTGTTTCTTTAATCGGGATTGCAATCGGTTCGCTGCCGTCTTTCGGATAAACGAAGAGCTTGCCTTTGCCGATGTCCGTCTTTAAAACGTCTTCCATTTTAACGCCGGCATATTCTTCAATCAATGTTTTCATGCCGTTGTACGGGAAGTTTTCCATACAGAAAATGCCGATGACAAGACCGATGTTGTTGACGGTTCCGCGGAATGCGGCCGGGTACTGCATCATCTTTTTCATGGCAATCACCTGACAGGGCGTGCCGACAAATCCGAGCTTTTCAAGGGCGTGCTCTTTAACGGCATCCTTGACAAGAGACATGTTCGGGCTGAGCGAATATTTCGTGCCGCGGGCCGATAAAATATCGTCGCGGGTTTTGGCGATTTTCGGCATCGGCTTGAAGCCGTCTGTCGTGTCGGCAACGATTGCGCCGTCCAAAAGACCGTTTTCAAGACCGTAAATGTATGCTGCCGTTACAATGCCGCCGTCCTGAGATCTTTTTAAGATTTCCTGGTCGGTGGAGCGCGCGGAAATAATTTCAATATATTCTCCGATCGGTTTTGTCATCATTTACACCTCCAAAAGTCCTTTTGATTTGGGCATTCTGATTCTCGGGCACTGCAAAACGCAGGAGCCGCAGTTGATGCACATTTCCATCCGAACGTCCGGCTTGCCGTCATACATGGCAACCGCACGCATTTGGCAGGCTGCGGCGCACGTGCCGCATCCCATACAAAGACCCTGGCTGATGACCTGTTTGATCAGGTTTTCGCCGCTTGCGTCCTGGTATTTGACGAATTCCGCGTACATTTCCAAATAGTCCGTGTCGCCTTCAAGCGCAGCCATCAGGAATTTGACGATTGCGTCCGTTGACGGCGGGCAGCCGGGAATTGCGAAATCGACTTTCACGACTTCCGCGACCGGCACAAATGAAACGTGTGTCGGCTGCGGGTTCTGACCGCCGCGGCCGAAGCGTGTGACACCGCCCGTTGCGGCGCAGGCGCCGAGTGAAACGACGACTTTCGATTTTTCACGCACTTCTTTAATCAATTCAACCGCATGGGGATCGTCCAAACAAATGCTTCCTTCCACCAATGCAATATCAACTTCATCCGGATAAACGCGTTCAATGACGAGTTTGTCCTCTGTTTCCGTCACTTTTGTGACGGCATCCGCCAATGTAATGGCGTAAACGAGATCCACGGCGCCTAAGATATCAAGCAGTTTCTCATAAGTATCAGCAAACGAGATTAAACAGCCCGTACAGCCGCTCATGTGGACATGTGAGATTTTTACCAATATAATCACCCGAATTTACATTTCAAATACATTTACAAATCTGGTAAATGCCTTTTACTCTGTCCCGTTATTTTTCCAGTTCTTCCAAAACCATCTCGGCGGCTTTATCAACAGCAGCGGTCACTTCATCTGAAAGTTCAAGGCAGACATCCGGCGCAGACAAATATTTGTACTGGCATCCGATGACGACAATTTCAACGCCGAATCTTTCGTGAATGTCATTCAGCATTCCCGCAAGAGGCATGTCATGTGCGTCAATGTGATATTTCGGAATGTTGGGCAGATCTTCGGGATAAAGTTTGGTCAACTCTCCCGGATTCAAACCGTAATCGATAATATCAGCGATGATCACTTTTTTGATTTTTGTTTCTTCATCAATCAAAGAAAGAATGAAGTGTGAAGCGCCTGTTCCTGCATCAATAATGGCGATCTTTTCCGAATTCAATTCCGGGTTTGTCTGTTTCATTTCGTTTAAACGCTGAACAACAGCGAACCCGAATCCGTCGTCTGCCAATAAGATATTTCCGCAGCCCAGAATTAATGTTTCTTTCTCAAGGTATTCCGGCATAAAGTCACCTGAATTAATCTTTATATTTCACTTCTTTTTTATTTATATGAAGTCTTTTATATGGAAATCATTGGAAAAATACTTTGCGGGACTTTTATTTGAATATCTTTTCACCGACGGTGTTTCCGTCATAATCCTTGGCAATCATGTGTGTTGCGCAGGAAACACAGGGGTCGTAGGCGCGGACAACGTGTTCGGCAAATTTGTAATGACTGCCGGTGATTGCCTCTCCGATGACCGGAATGTTCCAGGTGGTTGCAACGATTGCGCTGTAGTGAACGATACGTCCGTCTTTTCCGACGATTGCTGCGTGAACGTTGTGGCCGCGGGCCGCTTCGATTGCGCCGACACCGACTGTTTCTCCGTCTCCGACAATCGGGTCCGTGCAGAAGGGTGCGCCGTTCGTGTTCAGTTCGCCCAGCAATTCCAGTGCTCTTTCGGCATAGCATGCCATTTCCAAAGCGCGTGCTTTGTGAATTCCGAGAGCGCCTTTTGTTTCTTTGAAATCTTTAAATGTGACCATGCGGGCGCGCGGGCCGACTTCGACCAAACTTCCTTTGTATTTCGGAATGTTGGTGCAGGCGTGGAGCGCCACTTCTTTGGGATAAACTTCAAAGGGTGAATATTCAACGGCTTGTGAATAGTCGAATTTGGAAATGTCGCCGTAAGTTAAGCTGGTTGCCAAAAGCGGGAAGTCGTGGTAGCCGAGCTTTTCGGGAAGTTCTGTTCCGTCGTTGAGCTTTCCTTCGTTGTATATGTTCATCATGTAATCGCATTGAACGGCCGCAAGTTCCAGATAGTTCTTCGCGCGGGCGATGAGCTTATCTTTGGCTTCCGGTGAGATGTTCTTGGCCATGCCGCCGATTTTGATGTTCGGGGGGTGAATGGCTTCGCCGCCGATTGTGTCAACGAAATACTGACCGATTTTTCTCATTTCCTGAATTCTTTTCACGACTTCGGCATAGTCCTCTTGGGGAACATAATCCGGCGCGATTAAGAATTGGTGCAGCGGATGGGAGTGCATTTTGTTTCCGATGGCGGTCAATTCTCTTAAAATCAGGCCGTCTTTTGTCGGTTCCATACCGCAGGCGCGTTCGAGCGCTTCGACGGAAGACGTCGAGTGCGCTGTCGGGCAGATACCGCAGAAACGGGAAACCGCAATCGGTGCAAACTCCGCAACTTTTCCGTATAAAAATTTCTCAAACCCGCGGACAGGCGTCACGCTGTGATATGCTCCTGACTCGACGATTCCTTCATCATCGACTGTCAGGACCAGATTCGTATGGCCTTCGTGTCGGGTTGTCGGTTTAATTTCTACTGTTTTACTCATTCAATCACCTTTTTTATCGCCGATCGGATCGGGGATAAAACCTCTCTCGCCGTTTTTTGAATAACTTCCTCTATTGAAAACTGAGATGCATTTAGGTTTATTTGGCTGTTATTCTTATACTGTTTTTCTCCTCTTATCAGAGATTAATAATCAGTATGAGTAAATCGCAGACGTTATTCTGCTATTTAATGTTATATGCTTCTTTGAATTATTTATCATGACATATTCGTCCATGAATTATCATGATAAACTCCTCTGATCTGTAATCCCTGAAAACAGCCTCCCAGATTCAATATTTTTTACAATTTCGTCTCACTTTAAAAACCTTATGGTGGTGAAATTTCCCGCATCTTTTTTAAAACGAATTCGGCCGAATTTATAATCCGGTTTGAATGCTTAAACGTCCTCCAAGCAAAATTTCTTCCGAAATCGAATCTATATTTTCTTTTCCGGCGGTTTCAGCCGTTTTAAAATGACAGATCGTTATATATTTCTGCGTTTTACGGAATTTTTTATTGTAAACTTTTCATCGAAAATGAATGAAAAAAAGAAAAACAAAACGAAAATTAAAAGCTGAAATGAAATTATGCACTTCTTGATCGAAGACAGGAAAACACAACGGAAATTAAAAAGCAAACGAAATTAAAAAACAAACGAAATTAAAAATCAAAATGAAATTAAAAAACAAATGAAATTAAAAAACAAATGAAATTAAAAAACAAACGAATTAAAAATCAAAATGAAATTAAAAAACAAACGAAATTAAAAATCAAAATGAAATTAAAAAACAAATGAAATTAAAAAACAAACGAATTAAAAATCAAAATGAAATTAAAAAACAAACGAAATTAAAAGTAAACGAAATTAAAAGTAAACGAAATTAAAAGTAAACGAAAGTTAAAAATTCAAACGAAATTAAAAATCAAACAAAACAAAAAACAAAAACAAAAAAACTGCAAATGCGGGTAAAGTTATTAAACATCATTTATAATTATAGAATATCGAAAACGCTGTCATTTATCGTATATTGCAGGAGAATGATTGCTTTTTCGAATGTTAAATCATTTTTAATATTTTTTAAAAACAAGAGAGGGAAATTATGAATTTGGAGCAGATCAATGCTTACGGCGCTGAATTGAAGTCGCTTCTTCAGCTGGAGGGATTTCCTGTTGCCGTTAAGCTGATTCCTGAAGGCAATGAAGCGGATGTCATCGGCAAATATGAAAAGCTTGACCGGCAGATGCGCCACTGTCAAATCACGGACCATGTCCGCCGAACGGGAGATATGTTTTACACGACGTTGGAAGAGCAGCAGTGCAAAGGCGGGGCCGCAGCGCTCGGTCTGACGAAGCTTTCCGATAAAGTCAGAAGCGGGGAATTTTACTGTGACGGGCTTCATCATTTTGAAACGATTGAAGCGGCCAAGAAAACGGTGGACCTTATTACCTTTTTGGCGCCGAATTCCAATTCTGCGGCCGTGTACGGCCCTCTTGAAAAAGCAACATTTGAACCGGATGTCGTGATTTTCATCTGCAACCCGAAACAGGCAATGCTTTTGACGCAAGGTTGGGAATACCGTGACGGCGGCCGGATCGAGGCGGCATTTTCAGGAAAACAAAGCGTTTGTTCCGATGCCGTCGCCCAGGTCATCAAATCCGGCAAACCCAACGTCACCATCGGATGCAGCGGCAGCCGCGCATACACCAAAATCATGCCCGACGAATTATTGTATTCAATCCCGGCACAAGATGTTGAAAAAACGGTTATCGGACTTCGCATGATTGTCGGCGAATCCGAATAATCTGCAAAAAGTCAAAAAATGGAAATATTCAAAATAAATTCTGAAAAAATAATTCCAAAATTAATTAATAACAATCACAAAAATAATTCCAAAATTAATTAATAACAATCACAAAAATAATTACAAAAACAGTCAAAAATGAACATATCGTTCATTTTTCTTTTATTTATTTTGACAAACGGTTTCATTCTTTATTATCTTAAAAGGTTATAGTCATTATCAATAATTATTTATATTTTTAAGTATTACTATTGTTGTACTCAAGTCATCCTTGAGTTCAGCAACGATGGGGAAAAAAAACGGCATTTTTTATCTGATTTGTTTTGGTTTTTTTTTTTTTTTTTTTTTTTTTTTTTTTTTTTTTTTTTTTTTTTTTTTTTTTTTTTTTTTTTTTTTTTTTTTTTTTTATT
>NZ_JAWDKC010000007.1:0-81987 GCF_032714515.1 Methanimicrococcus hacksteinii
TCAGGTTTCCGTTTGGCACAGATTACCTTCAGGTTTCCGTTTGGCACAGATTACCTTCAGGTTTCCGTTTGGCACAGATTACCTTCAGGTTTCCGTTTGGCACAGATTACCTTCAGGTTTCCGTTTGCACAGATTACCTTCAGGTTTCCGTTTGGTACGGCTGCCTCAGGGTTTCGTCAATACAGTTGCAGACTTGCCGGCCCGTCTGCTGCCGCTGCTCTCTGCCTGCTGCCGCCGCCATTTGGCGCGCGCGAACGGCACAATTTTGAAAATCACTCAAAACCGAATATCGGTTTTTGAATAATTTAAACAAAAATGAGATGAACAAAATCAAATCAAACCAAATCAAACCAAACCAAAAGAAAAACAAAAATGAAAACAAAAAAAGGAAAAAACGGGCCTATTGCGACTCGAACGCAAGTCGACGGATGCCTTCACAATTTGTTTGTTTCGAAGTCCGTCAGGATATCCGCTACCCTATAGGCCCTGTTTGAAGTTTCGGGCTCAAAGACGGTGTCTTTGATTTTATAGTTTTTGCAAACGCCCGATTCGAAATTGAGTTAAACGAATTTGTTCATTCGGTCATTTAAAGAGGCCGAGGATGAAGCCGCTGATGTGAGGCCAAATGAACATAAGGATGAACGACAGGAAAATGAAAGCCGTCAAATAAGAACTGACTCTGAAGGAGAGGCGCGTCGCTTTTTTGGGCTCCATTTTCAATTTTTCGGCAATCTTGACGAAATAAGTTCTGAACAAATGACCGCCGTCTAAGGGAATGGCCGGCAGGCAGTTGAAAAGGCCGACATAAAAGTTCAGCCAGGCGACCCAATAAAGGAGATTTGCAATCCAGAAGATGCCGATTCCGAGCGGTTCGGCCCATCCGGCGGGCTCAAAGAACTGCATCATGGTCCCCGTAAAGCCGCCGAAACCTTCGCCGAGGATGCTTAAGAAAGGCATCATCATGACAAGAAGCCAGGCGGAAATCATGGTCGTCAAAGATTCTTTCGGCTGGGAAATGTCAAAGGAAACAAGCAGAGACGGCAGAGACTTCAGGAAATCCAGGTAACCGCCGGCATTGAATTCGCCGACCGAAATGTCCAAAAGACCGATGTACAGCGGTCCCGGGGAATAAAAAATGCCGATATATGCTTTGGACGCGTTGTTCGGCGTCTCGCCGAGCACGACGGAAATTTCCCGAGCACCGGTTTCGGCACCGATTTCGGCGCCTGTTTCAACCCCGGTTTCAGCCCCGCTGCCGTCATATTCCCGAACCGTAAAAACGACCGTATCGCCCGGCTTTTTTTCAGACATCGTGTTTGAAAAATGTTCGGAATCAATGACATAATCGCCGTCGATTTTAAAAATCAAAGAATTCGGCTTCAAGCCGGCAGCTTCCGCCGGCGATTCGTCGGCAACGGAAGCGATTAAAACACCGGCGTAATTGATATTTTCCGCCGCCGGATTTGTCGGAATCGTATAATTTTCAATCACCCGATCATAAGAAGCGCGTACGGCAACAGAATTCCCGGGAACCGTCTCCGAAAGAGCCCGATTCACGGAATCAATATCCGTCACTTTATAGCCGTTGATTTCAACCAAAACCATTTCCGGCGTCAAACCCGACTGAACGGCGGAGTCGCCGGCATCCGTGATTTGGAAATTGCCGATCGGCGCCATTGCCCCGATGACGGGTCCGAAGAAGAGAACCGCCGCAATCAGCGCGACGCAGAAGTTGGCCATCACGCCGGCCGCCAATATGCGCGAACGCTGTGTTTTCGTGGCGGCTTTGGGCGCCTCCGATTTGGCGGGAGCGTTTTTCATGTATTCAAGACGCTTTTCGGCCAGTTGTTTGCTTTTCATTTGATTGCTTTCAGGCTGTTCAGATTCCAAGCGTTCGGTTTTCAATTGTTCAGATTCCAAGCGTTCGGTTTCCAGCTGCTCAGCTTCCAAACGTTCCGTTTCCAGCCGTTCGGCCTCCAGCTGCTCGGCTTTGAGCCGTTCCGTTTCCAGCCGTTCGGCCTCCAGCTGTTCGGCCTTGAGCCGTTCCTTTTCCAGCCGCTCATGTTCCCGAATTTCTTCAATGGATGCGGTCATATCGTCAAAGCCGTCAAAATTATCGCCGCCGGTATCTTCAAAGGATTCTTCAATATCTTCAAATTCGTCGCCGTAAAGTTCTTTTTCATCGATTTTGGCAAAACCGCCGATCGGGAACAGCGCGACAATCAATCCGACGGAATGGACGCGAATGTCTTCGACGCGGGCAAGCACCGAGTGCATCATTTCGTGAATGAAAACAGCGACAATTAAAGCAATTAAGCCCCAGACAAATGGGATAAACTGATTGACGCCGGGAATTAAAAAGATGTTTTGGATTTCCGTGTATTCGTTCGGCTCCATGACCGTGCCGTCCAGCGCGGACTGAAGAAGAGCAATGTCTGAAAAAACGACAAGCGAAAACATGAAAATCATGCCGGCAAACATTAAGATGATGCCGATATTTGCAAACAGGCGCCAAAATCGTTTCGGGAGCGCGATTTTATCCAGCAGATGAAGACCTTTGTTTGTTTCAATCATCAGTATCGGGCCGAATGTGGAAATATTGTATTTGGCCAATATGCCTCTTTTTTTGAGCAGATAAATAACGGCCCAATAAACCAAAAAGACCAAAATGAAAAGCTGTGTCGTTGTTTGCAAAGAATCACCTTAAATTTCAGAGCATTCGGGAAAATCCGAGAAAATCCGGGAAGGCGGAAATCCGGCGAAAACCTGAAGGCTGTTTAGACAAGCATTAGACAGTCATAAATTAAAATCATTTGGATTTTTATTGATTTTTCAAAAAGAATGATTTCTAATTCAAATAAACAATTCAAACAAACCTAATTCAAACGAAACCTAATTCAAACAAACCTAATTCAAACGAAACCTGCAAACCCAAACATCCCTTTTCATAACTTTTCAAACCCGAACCCCCTCTTCCGCAAAATAATAAAAATAAAAACGGGGTTCGTTTTTCTTTAACATTAAATAAAAACGATGTTTCAATTCGAAAAATAAATAGAAAATCAAAACAACTGCCGCGAATGATGCGTTTTGTGAGCGGCAGCATTTCCATATGCATCATCTCATTTTTATCACATCCGCTCGCTACGCGAGCGTGGGCACAGATTACCGTCAGGTTTTCGTTTGCTGCAGATTACCTTACTGTTTTTCGTAAATACAGTTGCTGACTTGCCGGCCCGTCTGCTGCTGTCTGCCACTACTGCCTGCCGCGCGCGAACGGCACAAATTTAAAATAAAAAATAAAACCAACCTGCGGTTTTGAAAAACATAAAAAATCGAAAATCGGCAACAATATACGCAAAAAACAGATGAAAAATAAAACAAAAAAAAACCGGCTGAAAGCCGGCTTTAGAAATGATTAAAATTAATGGCTGCCGATTTCGCCTTTAACAATGTTGACGACGGTGATGTCGAAAACCAATGTTTTGCCGGCGATTTCACGGTTGAAATCGATTGTAATGGATGTTTCCGTAACTTCGGTGACGGTGCCTTCAACGACGGAACCGGTGGTTGTCATCATCATTAATTTTTCACCGACAGCGGGGACAGCGCCGAGGCTTTCAACAACATCTGCTCTGTCGTATGTCATGACAAGCTCGGGGTAGTACTGGTACGCGTCTTCCGGTGCGATTGTCACGGTTTTGGATTGATGGACTTTCATTCCGTGGACTGCGTTTTCGAATCCGGGGATGACTTCATGATTTCCCAAAACGAATTTTAAAGGTTCTCTGCCGTCTTCGCCCGTATTGGAGTCAAAAACAGTGCCGTTTTGATATTTTCCGACATAGTGAACAGAAACAGTGTCACCGTCGGTGGCTTCCATAACAGACGGTCCCGGATAAAGGACGACTGCGATAATTGAAAAAAGCAAAAGGACGCCGAATAATCCGCCTACAATTGCCAACATTGGATTTATTTTTTTTGCCATATGCATAACCCGAATGAGTTTGTTTCATTTATGATTTTTTTATTTTATGATTTGAAAAAATCAACATGAATCATGAGTAATAAACATGATAAATTGAATCGTCATCAATAAAACGATTTTTAAGATGTGTAAAAACCGAAAAATGTTAAATTTAAACAAATTCCAGAGTTCAAAAAATTGCCGGACCGGAAGTTCAAGACGTAATTCAATACGTGAAACAGCGGCGGCAATACAATTGATTATGAAAAGAATCCTTTATTTAAAAAAGTTACCTTTGGAAATGTCATTTTCGCGCTTAGATTAAAATTTCAATTCCAAAATTCAATTCCAATATTAATTCAATTCAATTCCCGGGAAATGTCAAATTCGGAACAGGAATATATAAATAAAAACGGATGGATTTATCATATGTATATTTATAAAAATCCGTGAGAAATCATCGGACTTTTTAATAAAACAAAATGACAAATAAATATTAACAGAGAGGGAAAAAAATGGAAGAACAAACCGGAAAAGAAATCGTGCAAAGCATCGGCGAAAAAATGGGATTTACCCCCCATGTTCTTGAAACGCTGGCTGAAATTGACGAAGACTTTGTTGTCCGTTACGGACGCTGTGACGGCAGACTTTTGACCGACGGCGTTCTGCCCGCAAAAATGAAAATCTTAATGGCACTTGCCGTTGTCGCTTCGAAACAATGCGAATCCTGCGTGATGTCACAGATGAGAAGCGCCATTCACAACGGCGCGACCAAAGATGAAATCATGGAAACCATGGAAGTCATTTCAATCACATCCGGCGCACCCGCCGTTGCCGCCTGCCGCGAAGCATTAAAAGTTTTGCTGATTGAAGGAAAAACAACCGGCGGAGATGTTCAAAGAGATTGAACAATATTTTAGTTTATTAGAAAAATAATTTATTAGAAAAAGGGTCATAACAAAAGATCAATCAGAAACTTAAATTATGGCCCGATTTTTTTAAAATTAATAATCGAGTATGAAAATTAATTCAAAACTAAAATAATACTAAAAAATAAAAACGAAATTTACTGTTTTCTTCTTTTTGAACGTAACAAAGAAAACAAAGACGGATTTTGAATTATCACGAGCGGGCTCAATTTTGAATAATCCGTGCCCGTTGCTGTTTTATCTCCGGTGGGAAATGAATTTTCATCTCTTTTTGTGTTTTTCGTTCAAATTCCTCCAATCAATTGTTTATTTTTTAAATAAAAGTAAATGACAGCTAAACAAGCTGAACAAACAGCGGCTAAAAACAAAATGAGTGACAGCCTTAAATAATTTACTCTTTTGTTGTTCATCTCTCTTTTGCAAATATGAATATCATTCAATGAGCCCAAGTATATATTCTCTGATGATTCTTCACCCACATTTTTCTTATAGGCTTTATCAATTTCTCCCGCACTTCCCAAATTCTAATAAGCATATCTCCATTGAGTGATAATCGCAAAAATAAAACTGAAGATCAAAGGTGTAAATGTCATGCCGATTATTGAAATTGTTTGATTTGAATCAAACCCGATTTTTTCAAGAGAAATAAAAGACAACAATGCCACCGTAAAAATTGAAATGGAAGTCAGCATCTTCCCGGACTGATCAAAAAGATTTTGTTCTCTTTTTTCTTCGATACCGTAAGTGAGCAAACTGAGTTCCTTTGTTTTTTCAAACAAATCTTCCGGCGTGTCATTTGTCATAATTTCTAAGAAATCGTTGTCTGTAAAAATGTTTTTAAATAATTTGGATTCGAATTTAAATATGAATTATAAAGAATGCAAAAATAAAAAATAAAAATAAAAATAAAAACAAAAATAAAAAAAATAAAAATAAAAACAACAATAAAAAAATAAAACGATAAAACAAATTTTTTCGGAAATAAAACCTTTTTATAACCCAATCGTGTTTACCATTCTATTTCAAAAACAACCAACATGTTGATATTTAATAGAAAGGAGATTTATTTTTATGACCGGCCCTGAAATTCCGAAAGAATACAATGCCGCCGAAATTGAAATTAAATGGATGAACGAATGGGATTTATCCATGTATCATTTTGATTGGGCTGACCGCACGAGACCGCAATACATTATTGATACGCCGCCGCCGTACCCGACGGGCAATTTCCATATCGGCAACTCACTCAATTGGTGCTACATCGATTTCGTCGCCCGCTACAAGCGCATGCGCGGATTCAATGTCATGTTCCCGCAGGGATGGGACTGCCACGGACTGCCGACAGAAGTGAAAGTCGAAGAAACGCACAAAATCACAAAGAATCAAGTGCCGCGCGCGGAATTCAGAAAAATGTGCGAAGAAATGACGCACGGAAACATTATCAAAATGAGAGACACGATGAAGAGGCTCGGTTTTTCCAATGACTGGAGCAACGAATTCATCACAATGGAACCGTCTTATTTTGTGAAAACACAGCGCTCATTCTTGAAAATGCATGAGAAGAATTACGTGTATCACGAAGAGCATCCGGTCAACTGGTGCCCGCGCTGCGAGACGGCAATCGCGCTTGCCGAAGTCGAATACAAGGCAAACGTATCAAAACTCAATTTCCTTTATTTTGCGCTTGCCGAAGATGAAAATGAAAAAGTTCACATCGCGACATCACGTCCCGAACTTCTTTGCGCCTGCGCGGCCGTTGCCGTCAATCCCGATGACGCCCGTTACGGAAAATTCGTCGGCAAAGAACTCGTTGTTCCGATTTTCGGACAGAAAGTGCCGATTATTGCCGACGCCGATGTTGACGCGGAATTCGGAACAGGTGCCGTTATGATTTGTACGTTCGGTGACAAGCAGGACATTCGCTGGACCAAAACGCACAATTTGAAAATTACAAAAGCCATCGACAGAAACGGAAAAATGACGGCAGCTGCAGGCAAATATGAAGGTATGAGCATTCCCGAATGCAAAGCCAACATTATTGAAGATTTGAAATGCGGCGGATTCCTTTACGAGCAGCAGGATTTGGATCAGAATGTCGGTCTCTGCTGGCGCTGCAAAACGCCCATTGAAATCCTTTCCGAAATGCAGTGGTTCGTCAAAGTCAAGCCCGAAGAAATTTTGGCCGGCGCCGACCAAATCGAATGGATTCCCGAATACATGAAAGTGCGTCTCGAAAACTGGACGAACACGATGGAATGGGACTGGTGCATTTCCAGACAGCGTATTTTCGCAACGCCGATTCCGGTCTGGTACTGCAACAAATGCAATGAAGTGCTGGTTGCCGAAGATTCCTGGCTGCCGATTGACCCGACACAGGAAAAACCGCCGGTCGCCTGCCCGAAATGCGGTGCCGATGATTTCCACGGCGAAACCGATGTGTTTGACACGTGGATGGACTCGTCACTGACCGCCCTTCACGTAAGCGGCTGGGACAGCGAGCACGAACTTCGTGTTCCGACACAGCTTCGGCCGCAGGGACACGATATTATCAGAACATGGGCGTTTTATACGATTCTTCGAACCGAAGCGATTGAAAATAAAATCCCGTGGGAAACGATTATGATTAACGGCATGGTGCTCGGCCCTGACGGTCACAAGATGAGCAAATCCCTCGGAAATATCATTTCCCCCGAGGATGTTTTGGTCGAACACAGCGCCGATGCTTTCCGTCAATGGGGCGCGCTCGGCGGCAGTGTCGGATCCGATGTCATGTTCCGCTGGAACGATGTTGTTTCCGCCTCCAGGCTGATTCAGAAATTGTGGAACATTTACCGCTTCTCACTTTCCAACATGGACGGTTTTTCCGAGCAGGATGCTGTCTCTTTCGATGTGTCGCAATTGAAGCAGGCCGATTATTGGCTTCTCTTCAGGCTCAACGAACTGATTGACGAAGTGACCGGCGCAATGGAAGCTTACAAGTTTGACGACGCGTTTAAAGCGATTCGTGTTTTTGCCTGGGACACTTTGGCCGACAACTATATCGAGCTTGTCAAAGGCCGTTTGTACGGCGACGACTTAAACGGCAAAAACGCGGCCAGATTCACGCTCTTTACAGCTGTTTCGACATTGTCCAAACTGCTGGCGCCGTTTACGCCGTTCCTTGCCGAAGAGATGTATTCAAGACTCGGCGAAGGCAGTGTTCATCAGCAAAACTGGCCGGCAAAAGTCGGCGGCATTCCCGCTGACGCTGAAGCAAAAGGCGAATTAATCAAAGGCATTACAGGCGCGATTCGCTGCTACAAGTCGGACAATAAAATGGCGCTCAACGCCCCGCTGAAAAAGATTGAAATTTACAATGCGGACGTTGACACGGCAGACATTTCCAACACCGTGACATCGCCGACGGACTTAATTGCAGGCGCGCCCGAATTTGAATCTGTCCCGGTCGAAGTCAAACCCAACATGGGCATGCTCGGGCCGATGTTCAGAGACAAAGCCGGTGCCGTCATCGGGGCGCTTAAAGCGCTGCCGCCCCAAACCGCTGCGGAAATGAAAGAAGCCGGAAAAGTGACGGTCACCGTCGCCGGCGAAGAAATTGAGCTCGGCGCCGATGCTGTTGAGATTAAAAGCGAAATGGTTTCGGCCGGCCGCGAGATTGAAATTCTCCATGCCGACGATGCCGTAATTGTGATTGTCAAATAAAACAGCAATCAAAAATAGAATTTCATTTAATGTAAAAATCAGGATGCAGCAATTTCTTGCTTGCATTCTCTTTTTCTTTTTTTCAGAAATATTTCATAAAAACCAAAAACGGCTGAAATCAGATTCTTGTCAGAACGATTTTATCGGACAGCGTTTTTGAAAGATGATGATCTTCTCCGCAGCGGCCGCATTTGATTAAATCACCGACTTCTTTTTCGATGATGTAAATCCAATTGCCGCATTTTCTGCATTTTCGGACAAGATTCATGATAATCATACCTGTTTAAAAAAAGAAATGAATCAAAAAATAATTCTGTTTGATAAAACCGCTTGCGTGTTTATATTTCTTGTCGTCTTTTTAAGAAAAGAGAAAGCAGAACACAAAAATGAATAGAACATAAAAATAAACAGCAAAACGGTTTTTTAAAAAATTCAAGATTCGGAAGCTAAAAAATGAATTTCGTTTAAATGAAATAAAAAATAAAAGCGAAATAAAAAATAAAAATAAAATTCAAAAACAGCCGGGATTAAAGAAAATCATTCTTTAAAAGCCAGCCGAAGATGGTTTCATAAACTTCTTTGCGGACTTTTTCATCCGACAAAAGCAAATCGTAAACGCCGCCGTCAAATTGGACGAAATCGATTTCGCCGTCGATGTTGTCGGATACCGCGGAAATATCGCGGACATCTGAAACAATGTCCGATAAATGAATTTTTTTCCGTTCCGTCAGATCGATTAAAGATTCTCCCGAACACATCACCAAGACGGGTTTTTTCACTTCAAAGCGGTTTAAAAGCTCCCGGTGCGCGGAAAAAGCCGCGCGAAGCCAGCTCAATGGAATTTTCGGGGCGCGATGCGGCTTCCAATTCAAATTGTAGTTCCATTCGCCGCGGCTGTCTTTGTGAAGGCTTTTGCCGTATTCCTCGGAAAACGACGTGCTGATTTCAACATCCGGCATGATGCGTGCCAAATGAGAAGCAAGAGTCAGCCATGTCTTTTTTGTTCGGACCGTATTGAAGCTGTAAAACGGGCTGTTCAGAATCAAGCCGTCAAAAAGGTTTTCATCGGAATAATCTTTTGCAAAGAGCGTCAGAATCAGACCGCCTAAGGAATGCCCGAACAAAACGACATCCTGATTGCCTTCCAGATAGATGATTTTCAGGACTTCCAATATTTCTTCATGATAAATGCGCATGTCTCCGATGCCGTCAAACTTTTGGCAGGAAGAAGCGGAGCGGCCGCATTTGCGAAGGTCCAGCCCGTAAAAATTGTATCCTTTCTCGTTGAAAAAATAAGCCGCTTCCTTTTGGAAAAAGTAGTCGTTGAAACCGTGAACGTACAAAACGGCTTTCTGAACAGAAGGGTCCAGATTTTCACCCGAAGAGCAGTCTGCAAGGCGGCGGACAAGAACGGCTGTTTCAGTGCCGCCGGAATCCGCCTCAAGATTAAGAATACGCTGCTGAAAGCCGTTATGAAGAATGTCTTCAAGATAAGCAGGATTGTCATATTCACCATTCAAAAGCAAACATTTGGGCATATATGGAATAATAGGATCAAATGTATATAAATTTGCGTAAAATAATAAGAGAAGAGCATTTGATAAGAATTAATCAGATAAAAATCAGATAAAAATCAAATGCAAAATTAGTGAATTTGAATTTAACTTAAAAAATTAATACAAAATTAATACAGAATGAATTTAAATTCGAATTAAAAAATTAAATATCAATTAATTGCAGATGAGTGCAATTAATTGAAAAATTCAATCTTAAAAATTAATAGAAAACTTCGCCCGTCCGAATTGTAATTGCTTTTTCGACCGGAACAACAAAGATACGTCCGTCTCCGATTTTGCCGGAACAGGCGGTTGTCCGGATAATTTCAATCACTTCGTCCGCTTTTTCATCGCAGGTGGTGAGCTGAATTTCCGTTTTTTGAATCACATCGACGTTGATTGGTCTTCCGCGGTACTGAAGACAGACGCCTCTCTGTTCGCCGCGCCCGGAAACATCTGTTACGGTCATGCCGAAATAGCCTTTATCCGCCAGCGCCTGCTTGACAGCGTCAAATTTTTCGGGGCGGATGACTGCCATAATCATTTTCATACTTATTTCTCCTGATATTGAATTTTTCAGATTTTGAATTTATTTCTGAATTCATTTCTCATTTTTTTCGATTTTTTTCAATTTGTTTCGGTTTTTTTCCAATTTGTTTTCGATTATTATTCGATTATTAATTCAATTAGATTCGACATTCTGTCATCGTTTTCATTAAGCGCGTTCCCCGTGATTTGAAATATCCAGGCCGAGCTCTTCTTCGATTTCGGAAACACGCAGTCCCGTTACTTTCTTGACAAAAAGCGCAATGACGTAAGTGACAGCGAACGAGAAAACAACGGCAATGACCGCATCTCCCGCGTTGACGGCAAACTGCATGACGTTGCCTTCAATCAGGCCGCCGACACCGGCAAGCGCGGAAGAGGCAAAAATGCCGGTCGCAACGGCTCCCCAAAGGCCGCCGACACCGTGAATCGCCCAGGCGTCCAAACTTTCGTCCCAGCCTTTTTTAACGCGGAAAAGAAGCGCATAATAACAAACGACAGAAGCAACGCCGCCGATGAGAATTGCGGGAAAAACTTCAACATAGCCGGCAGCCGGCGTAATGCCGACAAGACCTGCCAAAGCGCCCGACACCAGCCCGACAGCACTCGGCTTTCCTTTGACTGAGCTGACGGCCATCCAGACCAGCGCACCGGCAGCCGCGGCAAGCGCCGTGTTCATGACGGCAAGCGCTGCAATACCGTCGGCGGCCAAAGCCGAACCGCCGTTAAAGCCGAACCAGCCGACCCATAAAAGACCCGCGCCGAGAAGTGTGAGCGGAATGTTCTGCGGGGCCGACACCATTCTCGCCTCGCCGAATCCGGAGCGTTTGCCGATGACGAACGCTGCCGCAAGCGCACCGAAACCTGCGCTGATGTGAACCACTGTTCCGCCGGCAAAGTCCAATGCGCCGAGCGCGTGTGCCCAGCCGCCGCCCCACGCCCAGTGCGCGAGCGGATCATAAACAAGTGTCGTCCAAAGAAGGCCGAAAAGGATGAATGCGCCGAGTTTAACGCGTTCGGCAAAACCGGATGTGATAATCGCAAGAGAAAGACCTGCAAAAATCATCTGAAAAGCAATGAAAAGAAGATCGGGAATGCCTTCAACAAGAGTATCGTCAAGGCCGATTCCGATGAGGCCGACATAATCCAAGCCGCCGATGAGACCGGCGATGTCGGGCCCGAACGCCAGCGAATAGCCGACGAGAACCCACTGGATACTGGCAATTGAAAGCGCGAGGAAACTTAAAAAAACCATTGAAATAATATTTTTCTTCCGGACCAGGCCGCCGTAAAACAGACCGAGCGCGGGAACCATAAGTGTTACGAGTGCGATGCAGATAAGTACAAAAGCCGTTGAGCCGCTGTCTATTGCCAAAAATTTTCACCTTTTATAAAAAATTACAATATTGGAACAAAATCGTATTCGTCATCGATACAAATTTTCGGCGGCCTCCGTTTGAATGATGATTCAATATTTTAATTCAAACGGACAGCAAACCGAAAAGTCAGGTTGTGTTTTCGGATTGAATGAAGCTGAATGAAGCTGAATGAAACCTGTATTTGCCCGCCTGCAGATGATTCATTTACGGATTTATACAAGACAGATCCAAAATCAAAAGCAATCGGCATCCAATCCCGTTAACAATTAATTGAAAAATTCGCAAATATATAATATTTGTGGTTCTGAAATATGCATACAAGTAATATTTCCAAAAACAGACATTCTAAAAAATGGAATGAAAAACAGACACACCAATATCGAATTTATGAAGTTTTATAATTATTAAAAATAAAGATTCATTGAATAATCATGACAAAACGGTGTTCAAAATTTTTTATAATGTGGCCGTTTTTTGTCATAAATTTGACAAAACCGCCGTTATAAATTTTTTGTTTTCAAAAATTTCAAAAAATATATGTGTCGTCACTGAATCGGAATATATGGTGATTTTATGAAAACAGAATACAAACTTGTCTTTATTTTATTTGTAATGGCGTTCTCAACTGTTTTTTTGCTTTATGCCGTTGTTTCAAACGATTCGGGCCAATTTTCGGGCGGCGCGCCGGTTATTCCGACCGCAGACGACATCGGAAAAACGGTTTACGTTGAAGGAACCGTTCTCAGCAAAAGATCAACGTATCAAGGCGAACATCTGATTGTCAATATCGAATGCAGCGACCGGACGATTTTAATGGTTTTTGTTTCCAAATCCGTCGGCGCCGCTTCGGTCAGCCAAAAAATCAACGTTAATGATTTTGTCGGAATTCAGGGAACCGTTCAGGAATACAACGGAACGTTGGAGATTGTTTTAAAAAATGAATCACAATTTCTGAAATTGAAATGACCGGCTGAAAGAATCGGCCGTATCCGTTTCAATCGGTTTTTCATTTTTGTTTACCGGCGTTATCAGCAAATATATATCTGATTAAGAAAATATCTAACCGCTGAACGAAAACGTTCACCCTGAATTCATTTTATTATGATATGAATTGAGATTTAATTCCTCTGCCCCGCTGTTTTGGCGGAAATTGCCGTCAATGGAACAAACGGCATGAGATCCTGTCGGCAGAGATTTCCCGAGATTTATTTCACGCGGGGATAAGTGAAATAAATCAAATGAATTAACAGAAATGATGAACCATGTTCACAATAGAAAATACAGAGGGGTTCAGTCAAAAAGTTCTTGACCAGATGAACGCCGAAGTGAAAGAAAAAATGAAAAAATACGACCCGAAATCAAAAGATTATAAAAAGAAATTGGCGGAAGTTGAAGATGAAGTCTTTGACGATTATTGCTTCAACGCTTTTTCGCCGTCCATGAAATTCTGATTTTATCGTGTTGATGAAAATTTAACAAAGTCAATAAAACAAGGAAAACAATTCCTTGTTTTCTTTTTATTTTTGGTTCCGTTTTTATTTCATTTTGAGTTATTTTTCTTTTGCCTTTTTTTCTGTTTTCTTCTATTTTTTTGTTTTCTTCTGTTTTTTTGTTTTCTTCTGTTTTTTTGTTTTCTTCTGTTTTTTTGTTTTCTTTTATTTTTTTCTTGCTTTCCTTTTATTTTTTGATTCTCTTTGCTTCGTCTGATTTCCGTTTCATTCTTCTTCAGTTTTTATTTTTCATTTATTTCGTTCATTTATTTCGTTTCATTTATTCCGTTTCATTTATTCCGTTTCATTTATTCCGTTTCATTTATTCCGTTTTATTTTTCCGTTATTTTCCGTTATTTTTCTTTTATTGTTCATTTTCAGCCGGCCGGCCTGTTTTTGCCGCCGCCCGCGCGCGCGCGAACAGACAAAATTTGAAAATAAATCAAAAAGGGGGACGAATTCTTCGGATGCTTTTTTTAAACAGGGGACAACATCAACTATTTATACTTCTTTTTTAATATCTTTAAATTTAAGTTAGCATAAGACAATTTTCAGCTTGAATTGACATGCTGAAATTGTTCGATTAAAAACAATTGTCAGGTCAAACGCGTTAAATATTAATTAGGGTAATTAATTATTAATTCAAAAATAACTAAAATGGATCGAATCCATGAAATCAGGATCAATTTTAAGGCAGGAATTCAAAATATGAAATATATTGTTGTTACGGGCGGAGTGATCAGCGGTCTCGGAAAAGGCATTACGACGGCTTCAATCGGAAGAAACCTGAAAAACAGAGGGTACAAAGTAACGGCGATCAAAATTGATCCTTATTTGAATGTCAACGCGGGAATCATGACGCCGCTTCAACACGGTGAAATCTGCGTTCTCAATGACGGCGGCGAAGTTGATTTGGACCTCGGCAACTATGAGCGTTTTTTGGATGTTGACTTAACGGCCGACCACGACATTACGACCGGCAATGTTTATTCAACTGTTTTAGATCGCGAGCGCCGCGGCGAATTCCTCGGAAAAACCGTTCAGATTATTCCGCATATCACAAATGAAATCAAGCACAAACTCAGAACAGCCGCCAAGAGAAGCGGTGCCGATGTTTGTTTGATTGAAATCGGCGGAACGGTCGGCGACTACGAAAGTATGTTTTACATGGAAGCCATCCGCCAGATGAAAACCGAAGAACCGCAGGGAAATATGAAATTTGTTCATGTCACGCTTTTCTTTGACGACACGCAGGGCGAACAGAAAACAAAACCGACACAGCACTCCGTTAAAGAAATGAGAACGCTCGGTTTGTCTCCGGACTATATTGTCGGCCGGTCGGCACTCCCGCTGAAAAAAGAAACAAAAGAAAAGATTTCCCTTTTCTGCGACGTTCCCGAAGAATGTGTAATCAGCGCCTTTACGGCAGAAAATTTATACGAAATCCCGAAAAATTTGGACAATCAGGGATTAACGGATCATCTCATTCAATCTTTGAATCTCGCGGCTCCCGAAAATCCGCCGGCGGCCGACTGGGATGAAATGGTTGACAAAATGAAAGAAGTTGCAAAACAGCCGGACTCCGAAGCCGTCCGTTTGGCAATGGTCGGCAAATACACCGATCTTCCCGACTCTTACATCAGTATTTTTGAAGCCGTCAAACACGGTTCCACCGCAGCCGGCATTAAAGCTTCCATTGATTTGATCGGTTCGGAAAAAATCGAATCCGACAAATCCCTTTTGGAAAGTCTGAAAGAATATGACGGCATCATCGTTCCGGGCGCATTCGGCGAAAGAGGTTCCGACGGCATTTTCCAAACCGTGACATTTGCACGTGAAAATGATATCCCGTTCCTCGGAATCGGCTTCGGAATGCAGGCGGCAATCATTGATTTCGCAAGAAACGTTGCCGGTCTGAAAGACGCCAATACGACAGAATTGGACGAAAAAACAGAATACCCCGTTATTGACGTCACCTCTAAAGAAAGCGACATTTCAGGATTCCGCGGAATCATGAAAGTCGGCGAATATGAAGTGGCCGTCAAAGACGGAACGCTTGCCAGAAAGATTTACGGCAAAGATGCGATTTCCGAACGTTTCAGAAACAGATATGAAATCAACAATGAATATGTGAAAATTCTTGAAGAAAAAGGTCTCGTCTTTTCAGGCGACATCAACGGTGCCAAACAAATTGTGGAGCTGCCCGATAAAAAATTCTTCATCGGCACTTTGTATCACCCGCAGTTTAAATCCAGACCACAGCGCGCCGAGCCGATTTTCACGGCATTGGTGAAAGCGGCGAAAGAAAATAAGAAGTGAAGTTTTTGGCTTCACAACTTTTTATTTAATTTTTTTGTTTTTCTTATTGTCTGATTTTATTTCTGTTTTTAATTTTTGTTTTTAATTTCTGTTTTTTAATTTTTCCATAAATTTTATGAAAAATTTAGGTTTAATTGTTGAAAGTTCGGTAACAACAATATGATCTTTGGGCCTGAGAGAATCAAGCGGATTGTGCTTTTTTAATTTTTCCGAGTCATTCGTTCCCATACAGATATTCTCCTGTTCTTAACAACCATTAATAGTAAAACAAGTAAGATATTTGATATTTTTTAAATTTTTTAAAAAAATATCAATATCAAGTGAATAAAAATAAACGGATAATATTCTTAAAAATTACATCGACATATATCACAATAATTATATAAAAATAAATAGTATTTGATATGGTGATAAAAAATGGATGATGAAAACACGAAATTAAAACCGATTCATTACATTGTGATTATTTTAGTTTGTTTAATTTTAATAACGGCAGTCGGAATTTTTTATTTTCTTTATTGAATCAAAAAACTGAATTCAAAAGAAATCAAAAACAAAGAAAAACAATCAAAAAACTGAATTCAAAAGAAATCAAAAAAAATAAAAAACAATCAGGAAACTGAATTCGAGATAAATAAAAAGAAATAAAAAACAATCAAAAAACTGAATTCAATAAATCAAAGCAAATAAAAAACAATCAAGAAACAAATAATCGAATAAAATGAATTAAAACAAATGCCGATATTAAAAAGATCAATTAAGAGTCGGAAACGGACTGAACCGAAACCGACTGCTTTTTTTCGGCCCGGCTTTTCTTAATTTTGTGATAAACGTCATAAAAGAAAATGACAGCCAGGCTGTACAAAATAACGAACCAGAACGTAAAGAATCTGAAGACGACCGCCGTGATGACCGCCTGCTCCGATGTCAGGCCGAACATAATCAACAGGCTTGAGAGCGTGACTTCAAAAACGCCCAGGCCGCCGGGAGAAACCGGAATCATGGCAATGAAATAAGCCGTCAGCGTCGCGCCCAATATCGCCAATGGGCTGATGCCGCTTTGGTACCGGCCGGCCAATATTGCCAGCTTAAACGGGAACAGCGCCCAGATGAAAACGGATAAGGCGAGCTGAAACAAAAGAGTTTTTCCGTTTCTGATTTTTTGTGCGTGTTCCGAAAATTCAATCAATCCTTTCTGCAGTTTTTGCAGAATCGGGCGCTTGAAATCATAAGAAGCGAGTTTGTCTGACAGAATTTGCGGGCGGAACAGCAAAAGGATGAACAAAATCAAAACGGCCGCCATAACCAGGAACAAAACAATTTTCAAAACAGGGGTTAAAAACGAAACGGACGCCGGTAAAAAGAGAAGCGCGATCAAATTCAGAAGAATCAATGAACCGACGCTGATGATTTTTTGAATCGCAACCAAAGAAGCCGCGTCTGCCGTTGAACAGCCGAATTCGGATTTAAACAAATACCCGCGGACAACTTCCCCGCCGACTTTCGCGCCGGGCGTAATCGCTTCTGTAAGCGTCCCCTTGCAATTGATGTAAAACATTTTCCAGAACTTTGCCTTCAAACCCATCGCGCCTGCGATATGGCACCACTGGTAATTGAGCAGAAGCTGCGTCAAAAGCTGAAGGCCCGCAAGCAGCAGCAAAAGCGGCAGGGTGATGGATTTCAAACTGTCTATGATTTCCGAAAGATTCATGGAGCGAAGAAGAACTGCAAAAAGCAGAAGAATGATAATCCACAAAATAATTTTGAAAAATTGTTTCCTGTTCATTTTCAATCATTGAATGTAAAATCGGATTAAAACACTTTACGGCAGTCACTTAACATAAATCGACGTTGAACCGACGTTTGCAAACAAGCCGTGTTTGACTTTTTCCCGCGGGGAAACATCTTCGTAGATGAACGAAGAAGAATCATGAGAATCATGAGAATCATGATGAACATAAAGTTTTCTTAACTTATGTTTCGGAAGGCGCATTAAAATCAGACTTCCCTCATCAGCTTTTTCCCAAACGGCATTGAAAACTTTTTCTTTGGGAGTAATCTGGGCAGCGATATGAATCACGGAAAAATTCGAAGCGTCCAGACATTCGCCGTCCTGAAGAACAACGGAAATGTATTTTTCAACGCCTTTGCGTTTTAAAAGTCTTTTAGAACAGCGTACGCTGGCTTCATCATTGTCAACAACCGTGACTTTCGCGCCGGTCATGGAATGAATCAAAAGCGCACTGTACGGACACGGGCCGCCGCCGATACATAAAACGTGATCATCGGATGTAATGCCCGCGTATTTTATTTCGCGCCTGACCATACTTCGATAATAAGCTGTTGTGATTTTGAAAATAAACGGATGTTTGCAGGCAATCCGCTCTGTTTTTTGTGTCCAATTAATATACTTCATTGACATACCAAACCCTGTAAAGATATAAAATAATATCTAAGAAGATTATAAACCTCACAAATTTGAACAAATAAAACGTTTTTAAATTTCAGCAATTTTAATAAAATTAAAATTGAATGTTTGCAGATTCGGATAATTAAAAATATTCAGAATATCTTCAAAGTATCCGAACCTTCCGATTAAATCAAATCAATGCGAATATGAATGATCCGACATGATTAATCACACCGCCCACAAACAGCGCCGAAACCGTTGTCAATAAAACAATTCCGACCGCCGTTTTCGCATTGAATTCTTTTGCCAGAATACCGAAAACCGAAAGGCACGGCAGATAAAGCAGCGAGATAATCGCGCCGATGTACATTTGAAAACCGCTTAAATGAAGCATCAGAAGCGGCGCAACGGACATTTCGCGGCGGACAATGCCTAAAATCAGAGCCATGACGGCTTCGCCCGGCAGTCCGAGCCAGCCGACCATAAAAGGCTCCAGCCAGACAGCCAAAAGATCAAGCATTCCCGTTTCTTTGAAAATCGCCGCGATAAAAACGGCCAAAAGCATCGGCCCTTCCGCTTCCCAAATGAATTGTTTGATACGGATCCAAAGCTTTTTGAAATAGGCTTTCCGGTTCGGCATCAGCAGATTCGGCACTTCAATCACAAGCGGATCGACTTTGCCTTTGAAAACTTTGTTTGCAAGAAGCGCAACCGAGATGAAGATAATGAAAGCCGAAATCAAAACCGCCGCGAACAAACTCATCGAATAATCGGATGTCATCGCGATTAAAACGCTCATTTGAGAAATACACGGAACGGAAAAGCAAATCATGGTCGTTACCATTAAACGCTCTTTTTTCGTGGTTGCCGAGCGCGTTCCGATGATTGCGGGAACAGCGCAGCCGAAAGCCAGCATAATATTAATCAAACTGCCGCCCTGAACACCTAATTTTCGCATAATGTTGTCAAAGAGAACTGAAATGCGCGGCAAATAACCGCAGTCTTCAAGGAACGTGAAAACGAACTGGAAAATAATAACATACGGAATAACGAGTCCTAAAATCCATTCGAAACTGATTACAAAAATACCGTATTCGCCGACGAGCACATTCAGCAGAATGCCTTCGGGAATGAAGCTTGTGAAAAGATTTTGGAAAAATGGAACAATGATATTGTTAATCAGCGGCAGAATGAGCGCGGCACGTAATGCTTTTCCGGCGCCCACAACAATTCCGAGAGAGAGAACGATAACAAAAATCGCAATCGGAATTCCCGGCCACGGCTTAACCATTTTGTCGCCGAGGCGGTCTAAAAAGCCGGGTTTGACTTCTTTTGTTTCCGTTACTTCTTTGGCAAGCGTTTTGGCTTGTTCCCAATATTGAACATATCGTTCACTTTTTTCTTCATCCGAACACGATGCACCGCATGAATTTGAAGATGAAGCGGAAGAAGACGAATCGGAAGAAGATGAATCGGAAGAAGAAGAACCGGAAGAACTGGGAGAAGATGAATCCGGGAAAGATGAAGCAGAAGAACCGGAGCAATCGCAGTTACAGCCGCAGGAAGACTCCTGAGAAGAGCTTCCTTTTTGAAGCGTTTCTTCCAAAACGGTTTTTAATTCATCGAATCCGTCTTTTTTGACGGCAACCGTGGGAATAACCGGCCCGCCCAATTTTTGGGAGAGAAGTGAAACATTAATATGAATGCCTTTTCTTTCAGCAACGTCGGTCATGTTCAAAGCGTAAACAGTCGGAAGGTTATATTCTTTTAATTCCAATGCCAAACGAAGGCCGCCTTCCAGATTTGTAGCGTCTAAAACAAAAAGAACCGCTTCCGGGCCGGATTGCGCGAATCGGACGGCGATTGCTTCCGCTTCAGAATTGGCGGACATTGTGTATGTTCCGGGAACATCGATTAAAGAATAAGACCGGCCGCCGAGCTCCATTTTTCCTTCCATGTAGCTGACGGTTGTTCCGGCATAATTGGAACTGACAACATGAATGCCGGTTAATGCGGAAAAGAAAACGCTTTTTCCGACATTCGGGCTGCCCATTAACAAAACTTTATTTTGAAAACCCAGAATTTTCGGGTCTTCTTGAAGGTCATGGCATCCCATGAATCATTCAGCCTCCCGAACGATAATCTGTGATGCCAGATCTTTGCCGACAGCAACTTTTCGGGAAGAAAGATGCAGAATGACCGGTCCGCCCAGCTTATAGCAATGGCTTTTTCGGATGACGGATTTCGGGTAAATGCCAAGGCAAGAAAGTAAAGCGGCATCCGGAACACTTTCAACAACAAACTCCGTGTTGTTTTGAGCTGTGTAAATGTTTAATTGATTTTCACCATGTTGAGTTATTTTAAACACCCCTATAAAGTTTAACTGAGTAGAATAAAATTCGTATAATCGAAACTAATTTTAGAACCAGAATAATTCTATAAATAACTAACCGTGAAAAAAGTTAGTCGATTTTGTTTTTTTCAAAAATATATATAATATAGAATAAATGGAAATCTGATTAAAACATCAGTTGTAAATTACTTTTTTGAAAAGGATTTGATTATTTGAAGCATCAATCACAATCAATTCCGCCGATTCGCCGGTTTTTAAAACATTTTGAGACGGCTTTTTTGTGCTTCCCGAAACAGGATAAGCCAAAACTGCGGTTTTGCTGCTTCCGATTCCGCAAACGGCAACGGATTCTCCAATCTTGAAAGTTTCACCGGAATAATAAGATAAATCCGATTCGGACTGATTCAGCAAAACCCGTATTTGAGACATTTGAAGCGGGGCGCCGCCGGCATGTTCCAGCCGGATGACAGTGTAATCGGTTCCGCTGACATTGACGGACTCGATGCGGGCATTCAAGCTCACCGGCTGGGACGGCGTTTGGAATTCGTAGCTTAACACTTCTGTTGCCAAGTAGCCGGCCATCACGACAGTGATTGCCAAAAGGAGCAAAACGCCGACAACAGGAGAAATTCCGCGGTTGTCGGACAGGAAATTGAATTCGGATTGAGATTTTGGATTTGTTTTGGAACTCATTTTAACACCAAAATGAAATGAGAAACAAAAGCGGATAAATGTTTTTAAATAATTCAAGAAGTTATGAAATAAAAACGATAAAAATGAAAAATGATAATGGAAACTTGTATGGAAACTTGGTATGGAAACTTGGTACGGAAACCTGGTAGGAATCAAAGTAAGCAAATCGAAATAAACAGCCAAAATAAACAACCAAATAAACAAAAATATTCAGAGAGATTATATCAGCAATTTTTCCCGACCATTTTCGTGACGTCACGAAAATGGTCAAAGGATGGATTCATAAAACAGCAACAGACGACAAATCGAATAATCGGAAACTCTTTTCAGACCAATTTCGTGACACCACGAAAATGGTCAAAGACCGGACCATAAAACAGAAACAGGCGACAAATCAAATAATCGGAAACTCTTTTCAGACCAATTTCGTGACACCACGAAAATGGTCAAAGGCCGGACCATAAAACAGAAACAGGCGACAAATCAAATAGTCAGAAACTCTTTTCAGACCAATTTCGTGACACCACGAAAATGGTCAAAGACCGGACCATAAAACAGAAACAGGCGACAAATTAAATAATCAGAAACTCTTGCCCGACCAATTTCGTGACACCACGAAAATGGTCAAAGATCAAGCCATAAAACAGAACAGGCGACAAATCGAATTAGTCAGAAGCTCTTGCCCGACCAATTTCGTGACATCACGAAAATGGTCAAAGATCAGATCCATAAAGCAGAAACAAGCGGCAAAATCAAATAACCAGAAACTCTTTCGACCATTTGCGTGACGCCGCGAAAATGGTCAAAGATCAGACCCATAAAACAACAACAGGCGACAAAAACAAATAATCAGAAAATTATCCCGACCATTTTCGTGGCGCCGCGAAAATGGTCAAAGACCGGATCATAAAACAACAACAGGCGACAAAAACAAATAATCAGAAACTCTTTCGACCATTTGCGTGACACCGCGAAAATGGTCAAAGATCAGACCCATAAAACAACAGCAAGCGATAAATCAAATAATCAGAAAATTGTCCCGACCATTTTCGTGGCGTCACGAAAATGGTTAAAGAGCGGGACCATAAAACAACAACAACAGCAGATGGATCAGATACATTTCGGAAGAAACATATTCATCCATAATAACATATTTTCTTATCGTTCCGGCAATTTTCCGGATTCTTTTTCAAGTTTTTTGCGTTCTGCTTTAACTTTGCGTTCTGATTTTTTAATGTCTTCTTCGGGAGGAAGATCTTCGGGCTTGATGCCGCGCTGACCGAGCATATCGCGGACACCTTCGTTGTTTTGAATATGCTCGGAAGTAATAGAGGATTCTCCTTGAAGGTCTTCCTGCAAAACATTGTAATTTGTCATTTCCGTCGCAAGATTTTTTGCGGCAATTGTTAAAGCCGGCAGAAAATCCGCCAAAGGCCGCGTTTGGATAATACCGTATTTCGCTTTCATGATTTGTGTTGTATTTCCGCCGAAAAGCGCCGCATCGCCCGCAGACCGGATCCGTCCGAAACCGACCTCGTCAACACCGCGGTCATAAATGTTTTGCGACAGCGTTTTTTCAGATTCGCGAAGCTTTTCTCTGACATTCATCCGGGTTTGCAGTTTCATTCGTTCTTCAATTAACTCTTGTTTTCGGGTTTGAACCGCAAAATAACTCTGTGCAAAAGCAATGTTTTCCTTTCGCGGGTCCCCGTTTTGAGCAACCAAATAACAAGCGTATCGGGTAAGCATGAAATCTTCAATGGGGCGTTCTGTTTTGCTGCCGATTCGGACCATTTTCGTGACGTCACGAAAATGGTCGTTCGGGTCAACACCCGCTGTTTTACAAGATTCTGCCGCTTTCCCGACAACAATTTTAAAATTTTCCCAACGCGAATAACCTAACGGTTTCATTAAATCGCGCGCAAACCAGAATTCAACGTCCTCTTCAGGCAATTGCCGGCTGATTTTATCAAAATGGTCTTTAAGCTGTCGAATTGCATCTTTTTTCATATGATTTGCCTCCGATATTTTTAGACATCAGAAACAGAATCAGGCTTAACTTAAAAACATTTCAAAATTTTAAAAATCGAAAAAATAAAATAGAAGAAGAACGGCGGATTACTGAAAATAAATAAAAAAAGGCACAGCGTGGTCGGCTGTGCCTTAAATGTTTGCTTATCTCGGATCAACCCTGTTGTCATTGTTTAGTGCGAGGGGTGGGAGTTGAACCCACGAATCCCTTCGGAACCGGATCTTAAGTCCGGCGCCTTTGACCACTCGACAACCCTCGCAAAGCGAGGGTTAATCTCACATTATAATTAAAAATGCAATAAGCAACCGTATAATCATAACAATTATATTTAAAGCTTATTCCCGAAGTTCATTTTTATTCATCAATAATCGCGCCGCAGCCGATGCAACTTGGCCGTGGGAAATGCAGCCGTCGCCGGGCGGCAGGTTTTTGTGTGTCATTAAATCAACGTCGTTTGCTTTCAATGTTTCTGCCAGGACGGAAATGATGTAATCGTTATTTGCAACGCCGCCTGAAACGCAAACAGAATGAATTCCGGTTTCGGAAACATGCTTTAAAGCCAAACGGCCGATACCTTCGGCAAAAGCGTGAACAAACATTGCCGCCAGCTCATTCTTTGAAAATTTTGAAGCGTTTGAATTTGAATTTAAATTTGAATTTTCTTTTTGAATTTCCGAATAAAGATCGAAAAGAAGCGCACTTGTATCCAAAACGGTTCGTATAGAAACAGAAGCGTCATTGGGATCAACAACATTGATTCCCTTTGTTTCAAGCTTAAAGTAACTCAAATCAGGGTTTTCCCGTAAACCGTAATAAGCCGCCGATTCTAGAACCATTGCCGGCTCGCCGTCGTAAGTCCGTTCACTGCAAAGTCCCAGCATTGCGGCGGCAGCATCCAAAACGCGCCCCGAACTGCTGGAAACGGCAACGTTGAAATCGTTTTTCAATTGCGATAAAACGATTTTTGCTTCAGCGGCACCCCGCGGGAAATAAAGATTCAAAGACAGCAAATCGTCTTCCGAAAGCGTTCCGTCTAAAACGTACGGATAAAGCATGCCGAAAACCAAACGCGACGGATATTTGGTTGCCAGGTCGCCGCCGGCCATCGGCTGCGGCGCAAGAGATGAAAGGCGTTCATAATTTGTGTAAGCGCATTTTAAAATTTCGCCGCCCCAAACCGTATTGTCGTCACCGTAACCAACGCCGTCAAGCGCAATACCGATGACCGACGAATCAATCGGAAGACCGTTGTCCGCCATCACGGAACAAATATGCGCGTGATGATGCTGAACCCGAATCAGTTCGGCATTGTTTTCGGCGGCATAAGCGACATAATCTTCTGCGAATTTGGTTGTATTAAAATCAGGATGCATGTCGCAAACAACAACTTCGGGAGAAATGCCCGTCAGCTTTTGAAGTGTTTCAAACGCTTCGGCGTGATAAGCCGCTGTCTGCAAATGTTTGGTATTTCCGATATACTGTGACAAAAAAATGTTTCCGTCCTTTGAAAATGACAGCGTGTTGTTCATTTCGGCGCCGACGCCTGCAATTCCTTGGGAAACGGAAAACGGCAGACAAATTCTTTCGGGAACAAAACCGCGCGAGCGGCGCAAAAAAACGGGCGCGCCGCTGACAAAACGAATCACTGTGTCATCGGTTCTGTTCTGAACGGTCCGGTTATGGAATAAGAAATAATCGGCGACACCGGAAAGTTTGAAAAAGGCATCGTCGTTGTCAATCACCATCGGGAGTCCCGGAAGATTGGCCGATGTCATCACAAAAACATCTGTTTTCAAATAATTGAATAAAACAAAATGTGCGGCAGAATACGGGAGCATAATACCGAGATTATGAAGTTTCGGGGCTGTCGACGGCGCCAATGCATAAGAACAGGATTTGTTGCAAATAAGAATCGGACGGCGCACATTTTCAAGAAAAGAACATTCTTTTCCTTCATCGTGCCGGATTTCCGCGTTTTTTTCGGCGGCGGCAATGTTTCGAACCATGACGGCAAACGGCTGTGCCGGACGTTTCAGCCGGCTGCGCAAAAGACGGACAGCCTCTTCGTTATGAGCGTCACAGACGAGATGGAAACCGCCGTCCCCTTTGAGGGCGACAATAAAACCGTCATCGATTGCTTTTGCGGCATTTTTCAAAGCCTCGTTTCCGGAAGCCAAAACAACTGTGTTTCTTTGAATATGAGAGTTTTTAGGATCCGCTTCTGTGATGGAACTTGTTTCCGTTTTTGATTCGATTTCAGATTCAACTGCCTGTTCAAACGTATGAATCGGCCCGCATTTCGGGCAGCAAGTCGGCTGCGCATGATAACGGCGGTCATTGACATTTGTATATTCTGCCAGGCAGTCCTCACAAAGCGGGAACGTGTCCATCACCGTATTTTTCCGGTCATACGGAAGCCTGCGGACAGTTGTGTAGCGCGGGCCGCAGTTTGTGCACACCGTAAACGGATACAAGTGACGTCGGTTTTCTTTTGTCTGCATTTCAGCCAAACAATCGCTGCAGACAGCTGTGTCCGGCGGAATAATGGAGTTGCCGGACTCACCCTCGGCGCTTTCTAAAATCAAAAATTCGTCTGAAAAGAAATCGGTACCGCTGAAATTTTCATTCGTGATGTCCAATTCATCAATTCTTGAAAGCGGCGGGTTCTTGGCGGTTAAATCAGATAAAAAAGAATTCATGTTTTCGGCGGTTCCTGAAGCGAGAATCTGAACCATGTTTCCCAAATTGACAACGGATCCTGAAATGTGATTGGCATATGCTGTCCGATAAACAAAAGGCCGGAAGCCGACGCCTTGAACGACGCCTTTAATCAGAATTTTTTTGTAAACCGCTGAAACCATATCTGAAGCCCTGTCTGTCACAAATTTAGTTTTTTAACAATTCATTCCGGGAATATTAAAACAGTCGGAGGATATTGAAAATATTGAAATATGAAATTATTGAAATATGAAATTATTGAAATATGAAATTATTGAAATATGAAATTATTGAAATATGAAATTATTGAAATATTGAAAATATCAGAACCAAAAAACAATCATTCCGCCGCTTCTTTTCGGATTTCTTGAAGCACCAAAGAAATAACGCGGTCAATTGCCGCTTCAACGGCGGGGCTCATTTCGGTCGTCAAATTCACTTCATCCGGATGTTTTTGAATTTCAACGCCGTAAACAACGATTTCGGGCAAACCTTGAACTTCGCGCGCGATTCCGAGAACCGTTGGAACGGAAACATCATGGGACGACATCATTCTTCCGACGCCTTCGCCGTCCAGCAAATCTTCGCCTTTGATTTTTAAAATTGCGCCGAGGTTTTGGTCGCTTTTCAAAGCGTCAATGATAATGATTTTATCAAAACCTTCCAAAAAGCAAAGCATATCCAAGCCGGAAACGCCGGCGTCCATGATATCGACTTCGGAAAGATAAGGTAAAGCGTCGGCCGGAAAATCCGAAAAGACCGGATCGGACAACGAAACCCCGGCCGCCAGTTTTTCTTTCATCACCGTCATTTTTTCAACCGTATGAATGCCGACACCGTCGTCACCCATCCATAAATTGCCGCAGCCCATGATCCGAATTGTTTTTGAAAGCGCCATAATTATCCGCCGGTTTTTAAATCATATTTTGAATTGAAATTATTTTGAATTGGATTGAAATTATTTTAAATTGAATTGAAATTATTTTGAATGGAATGGAAATTATTGATGTGAATGCTGATTTTTTGTAAAAGAATTCAATGGAAAAGAGATTGACAATATTGTATAAAAGGTCTTCTAAATCTGAAAAACCGAAAAAAAGAAATGTCAGAATGTTTTCATCCGAGTTTTTTGAGAAACGGACTGATTTCAAACCCAAACATCGGTTTTCATAAACTTTTCAAACCCGAACCCCCGATAAAACCATGAAAAAAGAAAAGGGCTCGAAAATTCATTCAAAAAACGGGGTTCGGTTTTCTTTAACATTGACAAAAACGATGTTTCGGTTCGGAAAAATTAAAGAAAAACCGAAACAACCACCTCCAACGACGAGTTTTGTGAGCGTAGCGAGCAAAAGGAGGAGTTGGAGATTCGTCCCAATGATTTCAATTAACTGCAAACAGCATTTTTAATGTATTTGTTTTTACTATTTTTTTGCTGTCATCTGCTTTTGCTGTCATCTGCTTCTGCTGCCACTTGCTTCTGCTGCCGCCTGCTTCTGCTGCCGCCTGCTTCTGCTGCCGCCTGCTTCTGCTGCCGCCTGCTTCTGCTGCCGCCTGCTTCTGCTGCCATCTGCTTCTGCCGTCATCTGCTTCTGCTGCCATCTGCTTCTGCTGCCACTTGCTTCTGCTGCCACCTGCTTCTGCTGTCATCTGTTTCTGCTGTCATCTGCTGCTGCCATCATCTGTACCAACTGCATGCGTTCCATATGTATCATCTCATTCTCATCACATCCGCTCGCTACGCGAGCGTGGGCACAGATTACCTTCAGGTTTCCGTTGCTGCTGCTACCTTCAGGTTTCCGTTGCTGCTGCTACCTTCAGGTTTCCGTTGCTGCTGCTACCTTCAGGTTTCCGTTGCTGCTGCTACCTTCAGGTTTCCGTTGCTGCTGCTACCTTCAGGTTTCCGTTGCTGTTGTTACCTTCAAGTTTCCGTTGCTGCTGCCTTCAGGTTTCCGTTGCTGCTGCTACCTTCAGGTTTCCGTTGCTGCTGCCTTCAGGTTTCCGTTGCTGCTGCTACCTTCGGGTTTCCGTTGCTGTTGTTACCTTCAGGTTTCCGTTGCTGCTGCCTTCAGGTTTCCGTTGCTGTTGTTACCTTCAGGTTTTCGTTGCTGCTGCTACCTTCAGGTTTTCGTTAATACAGTTGCCGATTTGCAGCTCTGCTTCTGCCTCTGCCGCCGTCTTCCGCGCGCGAGCCGCATAATTTTTCAAAAAAATCAAAATCCGAACCATGTTTTTAAAGATTGATCTCGGGATGAAACAAAACAAAATAAAACAAAATAAAACAAATAAAACAGCAACAGACAAAAATGAAATCGAATTAAAGTAAAAAAAGAAGAAAAGAAAAGGAAACAGAGGGTTTCCTTAAATTTTCCTTTTCATTTCAAAACTTAATGATGTTCTTCTTCGTCGATGACCTGAACAACCGGGCTGTCCAAATATTCTTTACCGTCGATGAAAATCGATCTCCAGTACTTGAACACTTTGGTATCGAATTCCAAAATGAACGCGTGGCAAATCAATTCAAAGATAAAGAAGTATGTGAGCGCCAAGTGGAGCCAGCGGGCGAATTCAAGACCGTTCATGTTCAGAATCGGTGAAATCCAGCCGAAGATGATCGTCAGCCAGTGAGCGATCGGGATTCCGACAATATTCCAGTCAACCTTGTAAAGGACGATTCCGGTAATGAAGATCAAGAAGATACACATACCTTCAACAACGATGAAAATTTTAAACATCGGGTGAAGTTTTGTCTTGTAGTGGCCGGTGGCTTTGTTGTAGACCGTAAATTCAGGATACTTCTCTTGCTTTCCGAAGAAATTGAGAACCATGCCCTTCAAACGATAGTAATCTTCCTTGTTGAAGATGTAACTGTAGTAGAAGTGGTTGATGACACCCTTGACACCGCCTTCCTGCCATCCGTGGGAAAGGATTCCGTACGGAACCAAACACCAGTTGGTCAAAATCAGGACGGGAACCATAATCATGTGCAAAATGCGCGCGTTATGGAACGAGATAATCTCTCCCCAGCCGAAGTAAATGGCCAGACCTGTAAAGATTAAAACCAGCATAGCGATGGCGTGGAACGTGTGTGTCCAGCGCTCAAGCCAGTTGTATCGTTCTACGGTTTTGGTTTTCTGTGCATTTGCTGACATTTAGAAAACCTCCTTAGAATAATTCATAGTCTTTCGGAGCATTCTTTCCTGTTGCATCAATTGTGTGAACGGCACACGCAATACACGGGTCGTAGGAACGGCCGACGTGGAGAATGGCGACAGGGTTTGTATAATCTGCGCCGCCAACATTGTCAACGCCTGAAATCGCATTGCCGACAAGTGCTTGTTCAATCGGGCTCGGAATTCCGTTTTCATCGCGGGGTCCCAAGTTCCATGTACTCGGAACGATGGCCTGATAGTTCTTGGTTTTTCCGGAACCGTCCGCGGAAATCCAGTGGCCGAGTGCGCCTCTGGGAGCTTCCCAAATACCCATACCTTGGTTGTCTTTTGCGGCTCTCATGTCAAGCGGTGTTGCAAAGGACTGTCCGGGGTCGATGTCGTTGAGGAAGTCAACAATCTTGTGCGCAATAACTGCAGTTTCCTGCATGCGGGCAAGCACTCTGGTGTAAACGTTTGCCGGAGACATTCCGTTGTCTGCGAATGCTTTTGCGAGACCGGTCACCAACGGGTCCTGTGCGACAATCATTCTGGCAAGCGGACCGACTTCCGCGGCAATGCCGTCGTAGCGCGGTGCTTTGAGCCAGCTGTATTTGTCAGTCGGGCCTGCATTCAGGTCAATCTTGTTTGTGTCGGAGAGCGGAACAGTGGTTCCGTCATACGGGTGTCTGGACGGGGTGTCGTCTTCGTAGAAAGCGCACTGAATGCTTTCGGAAATCTTGGCGGTGTCCAAGTCTTCAAACTTCAAGTTGCTTGCACGGACAATACCGGATGTCAAGAAACGCTCGCCTGTCGGGCTTGAAGGGGTGTAACCTTCTTTGGTGCTGTCATAGAACTCACCGTAGGACAAGAAGCACATCTTGCTTGCATCGCTGTAGCCGCCGAGTTTGTCGTGTCTTAAGCTGGCCGGAAGACCGAGGAGCTTTTCACCGACAAGTTCGGAACCGAATGCCGCATAGAATTCGACGTCTTTCCAGCCGCTTTCTCTGGAGAAATCCTTGGATTTGTCAATTAAACCGGAAAGGTGGTCAATGACGAATTTAACGGCTGCGTCGGGTGATTTTGCGTAGTGGGTGTTTTCGACCCATGTGTCAAGATCGACACCGAGCGTGTAGTTCTGAACGAATTCCATCACTTTCAAGTAAATGGCCGCTGCTTTTGAAATTTCGCCGAGGTCAGGCGTACAGGTGACACCGCCGGCAACGGTAACAGCCTGGTGGGGCATTTTACCGCCGAAAAGGGCGATTGCTTCCTGAAGTCTCTTTTTCTCGGGAATTGCGTTTAAGTAGCTGGTACCGACCGGAACCGGCTGACCGTCAATCTTGTAGGAAAGCGGTGCGAATCTGCCGACGAGTTCTTTCCAGACAGCTTCGCCGGTTGCGCCCAAATTAAGGGTGGAGCCGGTCAAAACATCTCTGTATCTCGGGTTGGCCAAGTCGGGGCCGAATAAAATGTAGATGTGTGTTGCGTGACTTGCAACAGTGTTGGCTGCCTGAATAAAGTTTCTGACAGCAAGCGCGTTCTTCGGAACGCTTTCTGCAACTTGGTACAAATCGTCAAGTGCGTTTGTTGCGGTCATGGAGTGTGAAATCGGGCAGACACCGCAGATTCTTGCAACATGAAGGGATGCGTCTCTGGGATCTTTGTTCTGAAGCATGCGTTCAAAACCGCGGAAAAGCATACCGCCGCTCTGTGCGGAGGTGATGATACCGTTGCTGTCGACTTCAGCGGACACTCTCATGTGACCTTCAATTCTTGTTAAGGGATCAACTGTAACTTTAACCATTTTTCATCACTTCTCCTTGTTAACTCTGCGGACAGCGTGAACAGCAGCGGCTGCGACAGCTGCACCGATTGCAAGGGCTGCGACAGTTCCGATGTTGACGCCGAACAGGACGCCTGCGCTTTCTCTCTCAACATAGTAGGGCATTGAGCCGTTGGGGAAAATCGGTTCGACACAAGCGATACACGGGCCGCCGGCCTGCATACAGACGCTTGTTCCGTTGTTCCACTTTCTGAGTGCACAGTCTGCGTGGACGTACGGTGCTTTACAGCCGACTTTCCAGAGACAGCCGCCTTCTGCGAATCTCTTGTCGAGAACGCCTCTGTCATAGAAGCCGCGTCTCGGGCAGTTGTCGTGGAGTGTGTTGTTCGGGGGATAGAAGACCTTGGGTCTGCCGTCGCCGTCCAAAATGCCGTCCATGTTGTTTAAGTCAATCTTGCCGAGGAGAACAGCTGCGACGGTTAAGAAGAACCAGTCGGGGTGTGCCGGGCATCCGGGAAGGTTGATGACGGGTTTGTTGTTGATTCCGAGAACCTCGTTCATTCCGCCTTTTTTGTTTTCGGTTTGGTTGACGCCCATAAAGTCGCAGTATTTCTTTGTGTCACAATCCGTGACAGTGATACCGCCGTAAGTTGCGCATGTACCGAGTGCGATAATCGCTGCTGCATTCTTTGCAGACTTTTCGTAAATGCTCTTGAAGGTGTGGTTTCCGATCATGTTGATTTTTCCCGTACCTGACGGGCCGTTTCCGATGGATCCTTCAACAACAAGGATGTAGCCGCCTTCTTTGACGAGTTCATCCAGTAAAATTTCACCGTTTAAATCAGATGTACCGACCAATTTACCGTCAACAAAGATACCCTGCTGCGCCAAAAGCGTCTCATGGTAAGCCAATGTGATGTTTAATTCGCTGAGCGCGTCCGCAAATTCCGGGCTGCTGCCGTTTAATGCGGATTCTGAACAGCCTGTACATTCTGCACCGTGAAGCCAGACAACCTTTGTTTCGGGGAAAGCGGCCAACGCGTCAGCCAACTGTTTTCCGTAAAGCGAAACAAAAGAAGTTGCTCCAAGGGCCGCCACCGCCTTTAAAAAAGTACGGCGGTCAACCTTGAGAATATCAAGGTTTTTGAATTGTTCAATCATATTCAATTTTTCACTAGCCATTTGAAAACCCTCTACTGTAAACACTATTAAGTAGTAGCATGAGACTATATCCGCTATGGTCTATATAAACATTACCCACATTTTTAAATAAAAAACGTGCAGGATTGGAACGAAAAATGATAAATGAAAAAAACAAATTTCGACATACAGAACAATCTTTTTTGAAAAATCCCGAAAAACACCGAATTTATGAAAAGAATTTGACGAAACGAAAACAAAATTCGACATCAATAAACCAAATATTGAACGTTAGAATATAAATCAAAATAAATAAATCATAATGATAATACATGATAATAAAGACACAGATAAAAAGCAAAAAATGACAAAATGTGACAAATAACTGAAGAAAAAAAGAAGAAAATTACAGAATTTTTTAAAAATTTTCAGAAATCATTAAAAATTTTCAGAAATCTTTAAAAATTTTTCAGAAAACTTTAAAATTTTTCAAATATCCCTAAAATTTTTCAGAAACCCTTAAAATTTTTCAAAAAATGATTAAAACACATATATTTCGAATTCTCAAACACAGATTTATTATAGGATGAAAGAAACGACACAATTAATCATAACATATAATGAATATGTCACAAACATATCATAAGCATATACAATTGCAACAAATATGTCACAAGCATATACAATGCAAAAATATGTCATAAACATGAATACAATGACATGAGAATGCTGTGAAAATGACATGAAATAAAAACAGAAAAGAGAGGCGAAGAGAGATGTGTATTGCAATTCCCGGAAAAATTTCCAAAATTATTTCTGAAAATCAGGCTGAGGTGGATTTCGGCGGCGTTTTCAGAGACGTAAATTTAGATCTGCTGGGCGGATCTTCTGAAATTAATGTCGGCGACCATGTTTTGGTTCATGTCGGTTATGCGATTTCAGTGATTACGGAAGAAGAAGCGCGTTTGACAAGAGAAGCGTTTGACGAACTTTTAGAAGCCAACGAAGAATTCGACCGGTCTGTCGGCGCTTAAATCGGAGAGGAGAAGATGACAAAAACAGACCCGTTCATTCAAAATCCGATAGAGGTGCAGAAAAAACTGATTGAAAATATCGCCGCCTATCCGAAACCGGCCCGAATCATGCACATCTGCGGCACACACGAGCGAACGATTGCCAAATACGGCATCCGCAGTTTGCTTCCCGGCAGAATCGAAGTGTTAAGCGGCCCGGGATGTCCGGTTTGTGTGACGCCCGACGATGACATTGACACGGCCATCATTTTGGCGAAAAAAGGACTGACGGTCGTCACCTTCGGAGATATGCTCCGCGTTCCGGGAACCGAAGAAAGCTTATTTGACGCCCGCGCCGAAGGCGCCGATGTCCGAATGGTCTACTCCATTGACGACGCCGTCAAACTGGCCGCCGAAAATCCCGACAAAGAAATCGTCTTTTTTTCAATCGGCTTTGAAACAACCATTCCGACAACTGCCGCTGCCGTTCTGCGCGGCCTTCCGCCGAATTTTTCCGTCTACACTTCTCTTAAATTAACACCGCCTGCAATCAGTCTGCTCGTTCAGGACATCAACGTCGACGCGTTCATCGCGCCCGGCCACGTTGCCGTCATTACCGGAACCGTCCCGTACGAAGAATTCGCGGAAAAAGACTATCCGATTGCCGTTGCCGGCTTTGAGTCCTATGACATACTGCTCGGCATCAAAATGCTTTTGGACCAGCTGGAAGCCGGCACATCGGCCGTTGAAAACGCATACATGCGCGCTGTCAAAACAGAGGGCAACCCGATTGCGGTGAAAATGATGAACGACGTTTTTGATGTTGTCGACGTCGAATGGCGCGGTCTCGGCATTATCCCGGATTCCGGCTACCGCCTGAAAGAAAAATATCAGGACCACGACGCGGCAATCAAATTCAAAGATACGTATGAAGACAGTTTAAACGAACTGCGCGAAATCAGAAAGAAGAAAAAGAAAAACTGCATCTGCGCAACAATTTTGACCGGAAAAGCAACGCCTGCCGACTGTCCGATGTTTGAGAAAGCCTGCCGCCCGGAAAGCCCGATCGGACCCTGCATGGTCAGCGACGAAGGCATGTGCCACAGCTGGTACAAATACTGCCGCGATTAAAAAACAAATCGGCATAAGCAGAGGAATCGGATAATGACAAAAATAGAATTCAGCGTCACACCATGGCCGGAAGACACCATGGAAAATTTCCGATGGCTGGATGAATTATTGCTGAAGCAGCCGGCGACTGAAAAAGAATTTCAGCCTGCATGGCAAGCCTATAAGTATTTGCTGCGGGGCAAAATGTATGCTTACATCGGCGTCAACGACCAAAACGGGCGCCCCGTCATCACTTTGAAATTGGAGCCCATGTACAGTGACATGCTTCGCCGCGATTTTGACGATATTGTGCCGGGTTATTATATGAATAAACTGCACTGGAGCACGGTCTATCTGGACAGCGATGTGCCGCGGGAAGTGATTGCCGACATGGTGTGTGCGTCTCACAGAGTCGTTCTGGCATCATTAAGCAAGAAAGCGCAGCAGGAAATATTGGAAAGACAGACAACGGAGACATTGTAAATGCATGAATATTCACTGGCAATGGACTTAATGGAAAGCGTGTTGGCGGCAGCCGCTGAAAACAACGCGTCTGTTGTCAATCACATCAGCGTGAAAGTCGGAAAAATCGCGCACGTCAATCCGACACAGCTGGAATTCTGCCTGAAATCCATCGGCGAAGGAACAATCGCCGAAAACGCGGAATATTCGTTTGAATACATCGAACCTGAAATCCAATGCGCCTGCGGTTATTTCGGAAAGCCGAACGAGACCGAAGACAGCCTGGACATGCTGGAATATTTAGTGTCCCTGGTCTGCCCGCTGTGCGGTAAAAATGTGGAAGTCATCGGCGGAACGGAACTGGTTGTTGACTCAATTGATATTGATTAATTCACTTCATAAAATTAATTTCATAAAACAAATTCAAAACAAATTCAAAACAAATTCAAAACAAATTCAAAACAAATTCAAAACAAATTCATAAAACAAATTCATAAAACAAATCATAAAGCAAATTCATAAAACAAATCATAAAGCAAATCATAAAATTAAAACAAATTCATAATTGATACAATACATAAAATGAAAAACAAGAGGAATCAAAAATGTGGAACACTTTTTTGGCAACGGGGCATATTATTAACATCGGTCACGATGTGTTTAAAGAAAACAGAAAACTTGCGGACAAAAACCGCGAAATTCTCAAGAAGGCGGGCGTTTTTTCCGTCAATATTATGGGCGCAATCGGCTCGGGCAAGACGACGCTGATTGAAGAAGCGATTAAAGCGCTTGACGGCAAATATAAAATTGCGGTTATTGCCGGCGACGTTATTGCCGACATGGATGCTTCCCGCTTTGAAAAGCTCGGGGTTAAAACAATTCCGGCCAACACGGGAAAAGAATGCCATTTGGACGCGCATATCGTCAACGATCTGCTTAAAAAGAATGATTTGAGCGGCTGCGATATTCTGTTTATTGAAAATGTCGGCAACTTGATCTGCCCGACTGACTTTGACCTCGGCGAAGATATGAAAATCGTTGTTGTCAGCGTCAGCGAAGGCGATGACATTGTCTTAAAGCATCCCGTCATCTTTAAAACATCCGATATGGCCGTCATTAACAAGATTGACATTGCCGAAGCCGTCGGCGTTGACCCGGCAACGATGGTCAGAGACGCAAAATCACTGAATGAAAACATTCCGATTCTGCTGACATCCAAAAAGCAGGAAGAAACTGTTGCCGAGTGGGTCAAGACCATTGAAAACGCAATGCTTGAGAAAAAAGCCGGCAAAAATTAAACGAATGTTGAATATTTACTGAAAATCAATGCTGAAAATATATTGAAAAATAATGCTGAAGAACCAATACTGAAAAGAGCGGAACACAATTCGGATTACAGTCATCGGGGACGGGATTTATGGCGAAAGAAAATAAAATTTCAATGGAACACGGTGCCGGCGGACAGCAGATGCAGTCTTTGATCGGCAACATCATTTTAAAGAATTTCACGAACACAAAAGCGGGTTCTGTCGGGCTGGAGGCGCTGGATGACGGCGCGACAATTGCTTTTGACCGCGCATTTATTGCCGAAAACAAAAATGCGGAGCTGGTGATGACAACCGACAGCCATGTTGTGAAACCGATTTTCTTTCCCGGCGGCGACATCGGAAAAGTGGCCGTCTGCGGCGCAATCAATGACCTGGCCGTCATGGGCGCCCGTCCGCTTGCCGTCAGCAGCGGCATGATTATTCCCGAAGGTTTCAGTATTGCGGATTTGGAAAAAGTGGTTCATTCGATGAACGACGCGCTGACGGAAGTCGGGGTTCCTTTGATTACGGGAGACACGAAAACCGTTGAAGGAACGGCGCTTGACTCAATTATGATTAATATTGCCGCAATCGGCATTTGTGACGCGCCGGTCCGCGACTGCGGCCTTCGGCTCGGGGACAAAATCATCATCTCAGGCTTCATCGCCGACCACGGCATGGCGCTTTTGACCAAACGCGAAGGCTTTGAATTCAGTTCGGATTTGGAATCCGATACGGCGCCTCTTTGGAAAATGATTGAACCGATTCTTTCGATTCAAGCGGCACCGGGAGAGCGGGCGGTCACCGCCATGAAAGATCCGACGCGCGGCGGCGTTGCCGACGCATTGAATGAAATGGCGCAGAAAAGTAAAGTCGGAATCCGCATTTACGAAGAAAAACTTCCGATTCGGGAGGCTGTTGTGACTTCCTGCGAAATGCTCGGATTAGACCCGCTTGAAATCGCAAACGAAGGAAAAGCAGTTATCGGCGTCCGCCCCGAATGCGCGGAAGCGGTTCTGGCTTTGCTGAAACAAAACACGTACGGCAAAGACGCGGCAATCATCGGCGAAGTCGTCGAAGAGAAGCCGGGCAAAGTTATTTTGGTCTCGGAACTCGGAAGCACGCGCTATGTGGACGTGCCCACCGGAGATCCGATCCCCCGTGTCTGCTGAGGATAAATTCAATGAATTCATAAAACAAAATAAAATAAAATGAACGGAGCGAATCAAATGCCTAAAAGTGAAAAAAAGAAAAATCAATACATTTTCATTTACGCGACATTTCCGTCCAAAAAAACCGTATTAAGCATTACGGAAAAGCTGATTGAAAAGAAACTCATCGTCTGCGCCAACATCAGCGAACATGATTCCATCTATGCCTGGAACAAGCGGATTTACGAAGAAAAAGAATACGGCGTCTTCTTTAAAACACGAGAAGACAAATGGAAAAAAACCAAAAAATACATTCTGGAAAAACATCCTTATGAAACGCCCGTCATTCTGAAATTTAAAATTCGCGGATTTAACAAAGGATTTAAAAAATGGATTGATGAAAGCTTAAAAGAGCAGGATTGAGTATGGATTTAATCAAAAACTTGATGCCGATACCAATCATATTAAAAAATGCAGTCAATCAAGCATGATTATCAGTCTTCAAATAAATCATCCAATCGGATTTCAGATTGAATCATGCTTGAATACATATTTTTAGAAATTCCATAAGTTGTTACCATTGTTAAATGAACAGCCTTTTTTGTTCCTGTTTCAGAAATAAAAACAGATTTTTTTTGACCCAAGTTTTCACTGTATTTTTTATCAATCACATACAATCCGGATCCTGAATACTTCATTTCGCATAAATTAATGACATCATCCTTTCGATCAATAACCATATCGATTTGAGCACCGGATTGTGAATTTTTACTTCTCCAAGATGAAATGTTTGTTAAAACACCCGAAATGCCTAACTTGTTCTTAATTTGCCGCGTATGAATTAAACAAACTTGTTCAAATGCATATCCGCTCCATGCTCTGTGCTGCGCGCTGTCTATGGAGTTCATCCAAGAATTCTCATCCGCATATTCATTGTCTTTGATGAAATTATAATAAAACAATGTGTAAAAATCGACAAGCTGATATAAATATCCCTTTTTTCGATCAAATGCATGATATTTTCGAATAAAACCGCATTGTTCTAACTCCTCCAGTATTCTGACCAAACTGCCGCCGTCAGATATTTTTGCAGTTTCGGAAATTTCGCTGCGTATCATTCCTTTTGCTTTTTTGCTCAAAGCCTCCACGACTCTAATGTGATTTTCGGAATTTTTAAACAAAGAGGCATATAAATTGAAAAATTCATCTTTAAGAATACCGTTTGAAGAGAAAAATAAATAATCGACATTTTGTGCTAAACTCATTTTTTTATCAAACAAACTCAAATAAAAAGGAATACCGCCTAAAATCATGTAAGCTTCCGCAATTTGGTATCGACTCATTTCAACATTATTTTCTCGGAAATACAATTCACATTCTTTAAGTGTGAATGGTTCAATAATCATTCTTTTCGTCACACGATTGTATAAACCGCCTCTGTTTTTAATCAAATGATTAATCATCCAAGATGTCGCAGAACCGCAGACAATCAATAAAATATCCGAACGAGCTGAAGCCCAGCTGTTCCAAAAATATTCCAGAGCGGGCAAAAACCCGGATCTTGGCGTATCGATCCAAGGTATTTCATCTAAGAAAATGACTTTTTTGCCGGAACATTGTTTATTTTCCAGCAAATGAATAAGCTGCTCAAAAGTATCTGCCCAATTACTTTTATAAGAATAGGATTCCAATCCGAATTTGTTTAAAGAAATATTAAAATTGTGAAGCTGATCTTTCAAACTCAGATTTGCCGACCCCGTAAAATAAAAAGCGAAATTATTTTCAAAAGTCTTTCGAACCAAAAATGTTTTTCCGACTCTTCTCCGGCCGTAAACTGCAACAAACTCTGATTGGTTTGATTCAAAACAATCATTCAGAATTTCCGTTTCCTTATATCTTCCGATAATTTTCATAAATGCTCAAAAATTATAATTGGCGAAAACATATAAAAAAGTATCTTTTTCGCCAATTATAAGAACTATAACTGGCGAAAAATAAGAAAATAATCCAATTTTCGCCAATTATAAGAATTATAGTTGGCGAAAATCGGCCAAAAATCACGATTTTCGCCAATTATAACAAATCTGCCGTTTGAAATACAATGCTGAAAAAACGATTTGCGGTTTTTAACCTGTTTTGAAATTTGTGCGGCTCGCGCGCGAAACGGCGGCAGACGCAAAATGAAACAAAAACAAAACAAACAAAAATAAAACAAACAAAAACAAACAAAAAAAACAAAACAAAACAAAACAAAACAAAAAATTGCCGAAAATTCCGGCAATTCTTTTTACAAATTTAAAATTTTAATTTTACAAATTCAGTTCTTTTCCTTTCGGATATTTGATGCTGTAAACCAATTTGAAAACTTTTGTTTCGCCCGGCTGCATTTCATATTCCCAGGTCACGACGCCGATGTCTTCTTTGTTGAAAGAAAACGGTGTCGATTCTTTGGAAAGCTCGACCGTGATTTCTTTGTTGGATGAAATCGGATACTGGTCTTTGAGAACCATGCGGGCTGCTTTGTTCTGATTGTTTCGGACCGTCAGCTGATAGGCAAATTCCTGCTTCATGTCGCTGCCGAACAAGGCTTTACTGCTGTATTCTTTCAGTTTTTCGCGCTTGACGGAAACGCGCCTGTCCGTTCCGAGTGTCAGGGACAATTTGTCACGCGTCGAATCAGCATCGATGTACGTCTCGCCGATGTAAGTGCCGTCATAGGTGACGTTGGCGCTTCCGCTGAGCAGGCCGAGCTTTTCCCAGCCGGAAATTTCGGCAATCAGATAGGTTTCGTAATCCAGCTTCGGCGCGCAGTAATACATGAAATCGGCTTTAACGGAATTGCTTTTGAGTTCAATGCTTTGTTCTTTGCCGTTTCCGGGAATCGAATACGGAAGTTCGATTTCATAAGTGACGTTCATCCGGTTATCGGACTCCGTGACGAAATCCAAACTGTTTTTCAGCGTCAAAACGTAAGCGCCGCCGGCCGCACAAGAGCCGAATGCGCCGATTGCTTCTGACGGATCCAGATATTTGTTTTCTTTGACCATAGATTGATCAATCGTATAGAAGTAACCGGAATCCACAATCGTTCCGTCAATCACATAAATCGGTTCAAGTGATTCTCTGTCATCGCAAATGTATTCGGCTTCTTCCTGTGCGTAAGAAACGCATTCGGCCACTTTCATGTCATAAGAATAAGCATTTTGAATCAGAGGCGCGCTTTTCTTTGCAGCCATCCGTTCCATAGCGGGCGGGCGCGGAACGGCAAAATCCAGGAACCAGGCGTTAAACAGGGGAGCTGTTTTTCCCATGCTCGGAACGGCTGTTGAGAGCGTGATTTTAACTTTTTCCCAGTCAATGCCGGTTGTCTGACGCACTTTCGCTTTGGAAATGATTTGAACCGGACTGCCGGCGGCGGCAACATTAATGTCGTGGTACGGATGCCAGCCGGCATTTCCGGTAAAGCAGCGGACGGTCAGACTGCAGCCGCCGTCTGCCGGCGCCGATAGGTTCAGCTTTAAAATGCCCGAATCTTTCGTATTCTTGGCCGACTCCTGATTGAACTGAGCCGACAAATCATTGACCTTCATTCGGAGTTCGGCTGCTTTTTCGCGGTCGTCGCGCAGGAGATCTTCGATTTCAACGGATTTCGTTTTGAAAAAGTCCATGGCTTTCATCAAATCATCGATATCGGGCCCGTTTTTCGGCCCGGACGCTTTCTTCTCGATGCTTTCCCGAAGCAGTGAAAGCATTTCTTCATGGATTTGAATGTCTGTTTCAATCTTATGCAGTTCTTTCTGCTTGTCTTTGATTTCCTCTTTCAGCTTTTGAGCGGTTTCGCCCAAAGATTCTTCTTTCAGATAATTCACCGAAAATTCAAAAGACGAGACGACAACACCGCCGCTTGTTTTAACCTTGATGCTTTTCGGATCCGTTCCCGGACTGAAGCCGCCGATTAAAACGTCACTGCTGCCTTTTTCAAGCGCCGCTTCTGCTTTGTGAACGAGTTCGGCGCCGTCGTAAAAAATAATCGCTTCCGTAATCTGAGACGGAATTAGATTCATAAGATCCATAAATATGTCCTCCAAAATATTGTTTCATAAAAAGCAAGGGACATCTTTTCTTGCGTTTGCTGCCGCGGCATGAAATTTAGATTATTGATTATTTTATTTGATTTATGATTCGGATTCATGTCCGCCGAATTCTCTTCGATAACAAAATGAGAATTCAAAACAGTACTTTTTTCATCAGCCTCTTTCTATCCGCCGTCCCGACATTTAAAGTTTCGCTTCAAAGTTAAAAAACGGAAATGAGAAACAAAACAAGAAAAGAGAAAAAAGAAAATAAAGCAGCGAAAACAAAAAAACAAAAAAACAAAAAAACAAAGAAACAAAAAACAAAGAAACAAAAAACAAAGAAACAAAAAACAAAGAAACAAAAAATAAAACAAAACAAGAAAATAAAAGATAATAAAAACAAAAAATAAAAAATTAAAGTGAGCGAGGGCATCAATCGAATCCCGACAATCCGCCTTTTTTATAGAACCGATAAATGAAAAAAGCACCCGTCAGATTGATGATTCCGGCAAGCAGAAAACAAATCGGTTTAACAAGTTTTGACGGAATAAATGAATCGCCTGAGTCGTTTTTGCTGCCGTCCGAATCGGAAAAGAGCGAAATCTGTTTTTTAAGATAATCCGACAAATCAACGGAGGTGTCGGCCGTTATTGCAATCGTAAGTTCTTCCTGCTGATAAGAATGAGAATCTGTCGATTCCCATCTTAAAATATAATTGCCGGCATCCACTCCCGCAACGGAATAATCGGAAAATCCGGTGTTTCGGCTGAAACCGAGGGAATTAAAGACAATCTCTTCCGTGCCGCCTGTCGACCGGTACAGCTGAATTTGAACCGGACCGGGCGCCTGAACATAAAGCGCAGGCTTAGTTTTTGCCGGCAAAACATTTCCTTTTGAAAAGCGCGGGGATTCGGGAATGTTAAAAAGGGACATCAGTGTCGGCGCAACATCTTCCTGAGCGGCCGGGCTGTCGTAAACAATTCCTTTTTGGACGGTGTTTCCGTAAATAATAAACGGAATATGAAGCGTTTCTTGAGTTTTGGCGTATTTTGCGGAACTGTGACCGCCGCCTTTTTTGTCCTGTGTTTCAAAAGACATGCCGTGATCGGCCGTGAACAAAAAGAACAGATTGCTGCGGCGGCATTTATCGAACAGCTTTTTCAAATCCGCGTCCAGTTTTTCGACGGCGTCCAAATAAGCGTAATAGCCGCGGTAATGTCCGGTTGAGTCAATGGCGCCGACATTGATGACCAGAATGAATTTTTGATTCGGATATTTTTCCATCACGGACAAAGCTTCATAAGCGGTGTCCAGTCCCCAGCGGTTGTAGCCGGCGTATTTTTCGCCCGTGTCTTTTGTGTCGGTATAAGATGAAGCGATTTTTCTCTGAGATTCAAAAACGGAAGCCAGGTCATTGACAATTCGCTGATCGGACCCGTTAAAGGAATTAACCTGAACCGTAAAATCCATGTTGTTGACCGAATTGGTTTTGTCGTAAATGATGACATCAAATTTGCCGCGCATGGATTCGAAATCGCCGCGCTGCATAACGCCGATGCAGAGAAATCCTTCTTGCCGCAAAATGTCCATGACTGTTGACTCCGAATAGCCGACGAGCTCCGAATCCGCGCTCGGGTTTCCGGTCACCAAAACGGAATGGCCCATTTCGGTCACGGGAACGGGAACTTTCATTTCAGAAACACGAAAGCCGTTTTTCCAAATATCGGTCAAAGTCGGAACAAAAGCTTTTGCCGTTGAATCGCCGTCCAGCGTTTCACCGTTCAGCTCGGGAAACAGATAATAAGAGCCGAGACCGTCAACAATAACAAACACCGCGCCGTTCGGAACGGAATCGGAGTCGGAGTCGTTCAAATAAGTTGAAAAAGATTCAGATTCCGGTGAAGCTGAAGCGGCGGAAATCGGAATGAAAGCGGCGGATATGAAAATTGCAAATATGAAAACAATTAATAGCGGAACCGCGCATAATGTTCTGATCCGGCGGGAATGACCGGCGTTGCTGTCGACACGATTCGAATTTTTGAAACGGCAATATTGCCCCGAGAGTTGGTCTGAAACTGTCATGAAAATGACAAAACACAAAAACCATAATTATCTGCCGAAATTTTTAAAATGAAAAACTTTAAATCTGAAGCTTCGTCTAGTTTTGAAAAAGGACGGTTCTCAATGAAAATTAATCCCAGGTGTACTTACTGTTTACTCTCCCGCGTTCATTATCAATGCAATTTGGCAACGGATGACGCGGATTTAATCAACGAAGTGATGAAAGAATGTATTTCGGCGCTGAATGACGCGTATGACCCTTCGGAAACGTCAACGCATGTCGGAACGGCTGTTCACCGCCGCTGTTTTGAAGTTCTCGGAAATCACGACCCGTATAAGGAAACGAAGGAAATCAATAACCAAACCGCTCTTGAATTGCTGCCGGAAATTCAAAAAATGATTTACGGGGAAAATGAGAAAGGCGAAACATACACGGCGGAAAACAGTCCGCGCCCGATTGAAGAAGTTTTTGAAAAAGCCGTTTTGGCGGCAGTTATCGGCAATTATTTTGATTTCGGAATCATGGGAATCGACGCATCGGACGACGGTTTCAGACAGAAGTTTGTGTCTTATTTTGAAAAAGGATTGGATATCAACGACACAAAAGAAATGATGAATTTGCTTCAAAACGTTGTTTATATCACCGACAACTGCGGGGAAATCGTTTACGACCGCGAGGTTTTGAAAGTGATTAAACGGATTCAGCAGGTTCAATATGAAAACAAATCTGAAATTCAAGAGGGAAGTAAAAATGAAAAAACGGCCGGCTCAAATGCTGCCCCTCCCGAATTGACATTAATTGTCAGAGGCGCGCCGATTTTAACGGACGCGACAATGAAAGACGCGGAAGAGTTTGAAATGTCAGCAACCGCGGACAAGATTCTGACAACGGGATCAAATGCAATCGGCGTCATATTAAAAGAAACGCCGCCTGAAACAATCCGGGCGATGGAAAACGCAACGCTTATTATCAGCAAAGGCATGGCGAATTACGAAAGTTTGTCGGATGAAAAAAGTATGAGGCCGATTGCATTTCTTTTGAGAACGAAATGTGAAGCTGTTGCGGATTCGCTGGGTGTTGCGCTCGGGGAATCAATTGCAAAATTAGAAATTCAGTGAAATGAAGAACAGTAAAATAAAGGCAAGATGAAATTAAAGTAAAGATAAAATGATGGAACAAGAAGAGCTCTATGACATGATCGTTGTCGGCGCAGGCCCTGCCGGCTGTACAGCGGCAAAATTCGCGGCAGATGCCGGTTTGAATGTTTTGCTTCTGGAAAGAATGAAATTACCGAGAGAGAAATCCTGCTCGGGTTTTCTGATTCAAAAATCAGTTCGTTTTATTGAGCAGCATTACGGAAATATGCCGGAAAATGTATTCTGCAAACCCGAAAATACAAGCGGTTTCATCCTGACAAATGAAGACGGCAAAGAATTTCGATTTGAAAGTCCCGGCTTCAATATTTGGCGCGGCGCTTTTGACAAATGGCTGGCGGAAAAAGCCGAAGATGCAGGCGCTGTTGTTGCAGACAACTCGTTTGTGACAAACATTGCAGAAACCGAAAGCAAATATTTGAATGTTTTTTTGAATAACGGAGCCGTATTTAAAACAAAATATGCCGTCATCTGCGAGGGCACCGTTGGAAATTTAAAGAACAAAATAACGGCACATCAAGGATATAAAAATGAAAAAATTATAACGTATCAGACATTTTGCCGCGGCTCCGTCCGTTTGGATCCGAAATTCTTTTACGCTTTCTTACAGGCGGAATTTTCCGAATATGACGCGTGGGTTAATTTTAAAGACGATTTGATTATCTTCGGGGTTGCCGTTGAAAATGCTGAAAAGATTCAACGATATCATCAAAAATTCGAATTGTTTTTAAAATCAGAATACGGGCTTTCGGTTCTGGAAATCGTTAAAGAAGAGAAATGGCTGATGCCGAAAATTTTACCGGAATGCCGCAAAGACACCGTTTACGGCCGAATTTTATTTGCGGGAGAAGCTGCCGGATTTTTGAATCCGATGGGCGAAGGGATTTCTTCTGCATTCATTACAGGAAAAGCGGCGGCATATTCCGTAAAAACCGCATTGGAGGCGGAAAATATGCCGCCTGCCCGACTCAAAGAAATTTATGAAAAAGAAATTGAGCCTGAATATAATTACATGCTGCGCCAATGGAAATTGATCGGCGGTATGTCCGCCCGATTCTTTCAACAATTATAAATAAGCCGTTTGCCTTGTCTTTAAAATTGTATTTTTATTATTTTTACTATTTTTTCAACGATTCTTTAAATTAGAAACAGGTACAGATGAACATGTCTAAGGTTAAAGTTGCAATTAACGGATACGGTACCATCGGTAAGCGTGTTGCCGATGCGGTTTCGCTTCAGGATGATATGGAAATTATCGGCATTTCAAAAACGCGCCCGAACTTTGAAGCCAAAACCGCCGCTATGAAAGGATATAACATCTATGCGCCGGCCGACAAAATCGATGCTTTTACGAAGGACGGCTACACGATTGCCGGCTCGATTGAAGATATGATCAAGGAAGCCGACATCGTTGTGGACTGCACGCCCGGAAAAGTCGGCGTCTCCAACAAAGCGCTTTACGAAAAGGAAGGTGTGAAAGCGATTTGGCAGGGCGGCGAAAGCAAAGACATTGCGCCGATTTCGTTCAACTCGGAAGCCAACTATGCGGATGCGCTCGGCGCCGATTTCGTCCGCGTTGTTTCCTGCAACACAACCGGTCTTTGCCGCGTGATTTATCCGCTGGACCAAAAATACGGCGTTGAAAAAGTCCGCGTGACCATCGTCAGAAGAGGCGGCGATCCGGGAGACATTAAAAGCGGTCCGATTGACGCGCTTGTTTTGGATCCGATCAAACTGCCGTCCCATCACGGTCCTGACGTGAAGACGATTATGCCGCACATTAATATCACATCGGCGGCCATCAAAGCCCCGACTTCTTTTATGCACCTTCACGTGCTGAACATTCAGCTCAAAGAAGAATGCACGGCAGACGACGTGAAAAATCTGTTTGCAGCACGCCCGCGCATTCAAATGATTGCCGACGGTATTTCCGCAACGGCGCAGATCATTGAATTCGGACGCGACTTGGGACGCCCGAGAAACGATATGTGGGAAAACTGCGTCTTTAAAGAATCGGTTTCCGTCGACGACGGCGAACTCTATTTCTTCCAGGCGATTCACCAGGAATCGGACGTGATTCCCGAAAATGTCGATGCAATCCGCGCGATGATGTCTTTGGAAAAGGACAATTTGAAGTCCATTGAAAAGACAAACAAATCCATGGGCATCGGCTTGTAAACGAATATCTGTTTGTAAACGAATATCTGTTTGTAAACGAATATCTTGTGTAAACGAATATCTGTTTGTAAATGAATATCTTGTTTGTAAGCGAATGTCTGTTTGTAAACGAATGTCTTGTTTGCAAAAGGATATTTGTTTGTAATTGAGATCAGCATATTAATCGAAATTAATCGGAATTAATCAAAAAAACGATTGCACCAAGACTGTTACCATGTCGGCAGAAATTGAAACCCACTCGGATTGGGCGGAAAAATACCGCCCGAAAACGTTCAAGGATTTGATCGGAAATAAGAAAGCGATTCATGAGCTTCGCTTGTGGGCGGAAGACTGGGAGAAAGGCTTTCCCGAAAAAAAGGCGGTCATTCTTTACGGCGCGGCGGGTGTCGGGAAAACTTCAACGGCTGCCGTTTTGGCGTCGGAAATGGGATGGGAATACGTTGAGATGAATGCCGGCGATCAGCGCACGGCGGACGTAATTGAACGGATTGCCGGCGCGGCGTCTAAGACGACGACGCTTTTCAGCCATGAGACGGATGAGAACGGCAAAAAATCATCCGGCAAACGATTGATTGTTTTGGATGAAGCCGACAATCTGCACGGTACTTATGATAAAGGCGGCAGCAAAGCGATTGCCGACGTGATTGATAAAACGACGCAGCCGATTCTGCTGATTGCGAACGACATTTACGGCATTACGCAGACGATTCGGTCGAAGTCGCTGGAAATTGAGTTCTCGCGGATTCAGACGAGGTCGATGGTTCCGGCTTTGACAAAAATCTGTAAGGATGAAGGCATCACGGCGGATGAGAAAGCGATTTTGAAAATTGCTGAAAATGCGGGCGGCGATTTAAGAAGCGCGATTAACGATTTGCAGGCGGTAACGGTCGGCAAGACGGAAATTAAAGAAGAAGACATTGTCGTTTCCGGCAGAGATGTGAAGGAAACGATTTTTAAAGCGCTTGTGAAGGTTTTTAAAGGGCATCATCGAACGGAAGCGCTTGACGCGGTCAAAACACTTGACGAGACGCCTGAAGATTTGATTATGTGGGTGGATGAGAATCTGCCGATTCAGTTTCCGAACAGGGACGAGAAAGGAAAAGATATCGCCGGAATCAATCCGGACGTGGCAAACGGCTACAAGGTTCTTTCAAAAGCAGATTTATACCTCGGGCGCGTGCGCCGCCGTCAAACGTATCGTATGTGGCGCTACGCGAGTTTTATGACGACTGTCGGTCCGATGTCGGTCCGCTCAAAAGAATATTCGGGCTTTATCAAATACACATCTCCGACGCGCTGGAAAAGAATGGGTCAGTCCCGGTCCGTCCGCGGCATGCGCGACAACATCGCCGTTAAAATTTCGGCCCGTCACAGCAAGTCTATGCGCACGTCCCGCAACGAAATCATCCCGTACTACCGCCGCCTGATGGAAAACGAGGATTATGCCGTCGCGCTCGCCGGCGAATCTGATTTTGACATGGACGAATTGGTTTACATGCTCAAAGCGAAATCGGCGACAAAAAAAGTGCAGTCGGTTTATGAAAAATCAAGATTTATCGCCGACGCCAAGCGCCCCGCCGAAACGGAATTCTTCAAAACCCCGGAAGCCGAAAAGAGAAGCAGCGCCGCAGCTTCTGACAAAAACCAGATGACGCTTGAAGACATGGCCAAAAAAAGCGAAGAAAAGAAGGCCGAAGAAGCGAAGGAAAATAAAGAAAAAGAAGAGAAAACGGAAGACAAACCGAAAAACCAGAAGAGTTTAACGGATTTCTTCTGAGTTTTTTTATTTATTTCTTTTACTTATTTTTCAATCTTTTTTTTCATTTCTAATTCGCTGAAAAACGATAGACGTTTTTTGATTCATTTTTGAAAAATTGTGCAGCCCGCGCGCGGCGAACAGCGGCGACGGCGGCAGCAGAAACAGGCCGGCAAGTCTGCAACTGTATTTACAAGAACGGCAAGACAGATGCAGTAAACGGAAGCGGGAAGGTAGCGCCGGCAAACGGAAGCGGGAAGGTAATCTGTGCCCACGCTCGCGTAGCGAGCGGATGTGATAAAAATGAGATGATGCACATAGAACACATATGGCAGATGCAAATGCAGCAGAAGCAGGCACAGATGGAAGCAGAAAAGCAGGCACAAATGGAAGAAAAAGCTGGCCCGAATGGAAGCAACCGATAGAAAAACAAAATAAAATGCTGTTTGCAGTTAATTGAACATCATGGAACGAATCTCCAATCCTCATTTTGCTCGCTTCGCTCACAAAAATCGGATTGGAGGAACGGATCATAGGGTTTTCATTTATATTTACAATTAATAGAAACATCTTTTTTACTAATGTTAAAAAAACGAACCCCGTTTTTTGAATGAATTTCAAATTATTTTCTTTTTTGTGGTTTTATCGGGGGTTCGGATTTGAAAATTTTATGAAAAGGGGTGTTTTGGGTTTGACGAACTAAAATTTTAAAATTTTCATATTTCAATGAAAAATTTCGATTAAAAACGGCATATTTTTAAAGATAAGGATGAATTCTCATTCATATATTTACAATTTCATTATTTACAATCATATCATTCAATTTTTAAATTCAAATTTGACCAAATGAGTTTTATTATGTCTGAAAAAAATTCCGTTCCGAATCCCGATTTGCTGGAACTTTGCCGCGCCGTTTACCGTGATGTCCGCGAAGCGATTTCGTCTTTGGAAGGCACAAACGCGGCTGACGAGTTCATGTTTGTCGGCGCCGACGGCACCGATACGAAACGCATTGACCTGGCCGCCGAAGACGCCATGCTGAAGCGTTTCAAACAATCCGGGCATTCGGTCCGCATCATCAGCGAAGAATGCGGTGAAACCATTATCGGTGATGTTCATAACATTGAATTTGCGGCGATTGTGGATCCGCTGGACGGAACGGCCAACGCCATTCACGACATTCCGTTTTACAGTGTGTCAATCGCGTTTTCAAAACCGGATTTCACAGGCATCTTTTTCGGCTATGTCTGCAATCTGGCCAACGGCGACGAATTTTACGCGGAAACCGGAAAAGGCGCTTACATGAACGGCGCAAAAATCGAAACATCCAAAGCGTCCACCGTCCGGGAATTAACCATCAGCGCTTACGGCTACCGCCAAAACACGGATCGGACAGCAAAGCTCTGCTCGCGCGTTCAGAAGGTGCGCGTTCTCGGAAGCGTTGCTTTAGAACTCTGTTACGTTGCGGCCGGCAAAATCGATGCCTTTGCGGATGTCCGGCGCATGCTCCGCTTGGTGGACATCGGCGCCGGCCAGCTGATTGTCAAAGAAGCCGGCGGAATCGTAACGGACGGCACCGGAAACACGGTGTTTCTGCCCGATAATCACATCAAGCCGGTCAATCTGGTCGCTTCAAATGGCATGATTCATCAAGAAATTCTGAATCTGATCACATTTCCCGAAATCGACTGCCGCGGCGACTGGTATTATTACAAAGGAAAAGTCAAAAAAATCGCAATCGTTTCCCGCTGCGACAGCGATGCCGCATTGGATATGATTCAAAAAATTATTGACACCTTCAAAGACCGCGTCGAAATTTATCTCTCTTCGTCGCCCGCCAAATATCTGAACATGGAAGAGCGCGGAATCGCTGTCGGAAAAATGAAAGAAGCCGGCATCGATTTCGTAATATCTCTCGGCGGCGACGGAACGATTCTTCGGAATATGTCCAAAATGCCGGACCCGATTCCGATCCTCGGCATCAACATGGGAACGCTCGGCTTTTTGGCCGACGTCGACCCGAAAGACGCGATTGCCGCCATTGACGAAGCCATTTCGGGATTCATGTATGACGAACGCCCGCGCCTGGAACTTTCAATCAACGGCGAATTCATCGGAAACGCAATCAACGAAGTTGTCGCCACCTCCGCCTATCCCGCCAAAATGATCACGTATGAAATTTATGTCAACCGCCGCCTTCTCGGCGAAATCCGCGCCGACGGCATTGTTTTTGCAACGCCTACCGGATCCACCGCTTACGCCATGAGCGCCGGCGGCCCGATCGTCACGCCGGAAGTGGACGCCATCCTCATCGTTCCGATTGCCCCGTTTAAGCTTTCGTCAAGACCATGGATCGTTCCGTTCGACAGCGAAATTACAGTCCGCGTGAAAATGCCCAAAAAAGAAATCGTCATTGTCACCGACGGCAAAGGCGTCACGCCGCCCGAAATTGAAACAGAAAGCGAAGAAGATTTCATTCACGTCAATGAAAACGACACCGTCACGATTAAACGCGCCCGCTACCCGGGAAGGTTCGTTAAGTTTTCAGACGCCTGTTTCTATGAAACGGTCCGGAAAAAACTGAATTAATTTGTGTGCCGGCTCGCGCGCGAGCCGCACGATTTTTAAAAATATATCAAAAACGAATCTTATTTTTTTGAAAATATGTGAATTGAGACAGCGGCGGCTGTAAACAAAAGAAGAAAAACGAAAAAAGAAAAAAAGGAAGAGAAAACAATAAGAGAAGAAAACAATAAGAGAAGAAAACAATAAGAGAAGAAAAATAATAAAACGAAAAAACAAACGTAATAAAATATAAAAAAGAAGAACAGAAGAAATCAATTTAGTTTTCTTTGTTCATTTTGGCGCTGATTTCGTCAAGAAGCTGGTCGTCGGTTTTGCCGGCGGTTTCAATTCCCTGATCTTTAGCCATTTTTTGGATTTTGGTTTCTTTTTCTGCGGGTGTTGTGTCTTTTAAGCTGTTTTCAAATTCTTTGTAAGAAATTTCAGCTTCTTTTTGCGCTTTTTTAAACTCGCCGGCAGATTTTCCTGCGGAGCGGGCAAGTTCGGGAAGCTTGGATGCCCCGAAAAGAAGGACAATCACTGCGACAATAAGAATAATTTCTGTTGTTCCAAGTCCACCAATCATGTTCTAATACCTCTTTTAATCCTCAATTGACGTGTTTAAACGGATATGTTTTTATTATCAAATTTGGGTTTTAAACCTTTCAGCCTTAAACCCGATAATGGTTCATCTATTTAAATGTCTTTAGGTTTTCAATGAATAATAATCATATAAATTTATTGCTGCAAATCCGATTCGGATTTTGAAAGGTCTGAAAAATCTGAATTTTCAGGATTCGAATTTCCGGCATCCGAATTTTCATTCATTTTCCCCGAAATCAAAACCAGCAATTCGTCTGTTGTTTTGCCTTCCGTTGAAATGCCGGCATCTTCCGCCATTTTGATAATTTTGTCATTTAAAGCGGCAGTTTCCTGCTTTTTCTTCTCGGCGTTTTCGCGGTTTAACTCATCAAATCCGCTCAAATCAAATTCAGCCGCCTTTTGAGCTGTTTTGAATTCCCCCATTGCGCCGCCGACCGCGCGCGCAAGCTCCGGAAGTTTGTTCGGGCCGAATAAAACCAGAACAACAATCAAAACAAAAACGACTTCACCGAATCCGAGACCGCCAATCATAGTAAAGTTTACATTTTAATCAACAGTTATAAAGATTTGCATTGTCTGTCATTATTTTCTGTTTTAAATAAAGCTGCCGTTAAATAAATTTCAATAAAAAGAATAAAATGAACAGATTTCAGCAAAAGAAAATTTTCAAAAAATCAAACCGAATTCAAAACTTCGAAGAATTCAAAAAATCAAACCGAACTCAAAAATTCAAACAGAATTCAAAAAACGGAATAGATTCAGCCGATTCAAACAAACTTCAGCAAAATCAAACTGAATTCAAAAAGAATAATAAGTGCAGCACCCGCAAGCAGCTGTGAAACCATTGTCGGATCCGGCGCAATCAAAAAAGCAAAGCCGACCAGCGCGCCGTAAACAACCCATCTGGCTTTTCGAAGCGTTTTTTCTTCAACAATTCCCATGCGGACAACAGACACCATCAAGAGCGGCACCTGAAAGACCAAACCGAAGCCCAGGACCAAAGAAATGATTGTATTGAACGTCTCACCGAGGCCGATTTGAGCAACAGCTGACTGATCCGAATAAAAAAGAACATAATTCAAAAACAAAGGCAAAATGATGAAATAAGCCAGCGCCGCGCCCATCAGGAATAAAATAAAAGACAGCGGCACAACTTTAATCAAAAACTTGCGCTCATTCCGGTAAAGTCCGCGGGACATGAATTTGAATAATTCGTACATCAAAAGCGGAAAGAAAATACAAACCGCAATCGCAACCGACAGTTTCAGGCGCGTCATCAAATATTCCGTCGGCGAATAAATCGACATGATGACGCTTTCCGGAATAAAACGGGCCCACAAATAAGCAATCGCTTCCCCCGAAAACGGGTAAGCAAGCAAAGCGCCGACAAGCAAAGCAGCGCCTGCAATGATAATGCGGTTGCGCAATTCTTTCAAGTGACCCGCAACGTGTTCTTCATAATCGCTGTCAGGTCTTTTCTTTCCGAATTCTTTCTGCGGCGGCAGGATTTCAGGTTTGGCTGCAGCAGGAGAATCGGATGCAACAGACATATCAGATACAGCAGGAGAATCGGATGCAACAGATGTATCAGATGCGGCAGGTGTAGCAGATGCGGCAGGTGTATCAGATGCAGCATCCGCCCCGGAAGCCGTCGGCGCAGCAGACTCTGCCGTCTCAGGTACAGGCGAAGAAAAATCAAGTTTATTCAATTCATCCGATAAAGAAGTCATACTGTAAAAGCCCCGCGGCAAAGAACTGATAAAGAATTATGAGTGAATTTTTCATTAATAAAACACGGTAACATTTAAACGTAACCGTAAATTGACACAACATTTTTATTTATCCTTCTTATTCAAACATTCACGGGTAAATTTTAAAAACCCGTACGGATTTTGTAAGTTCAATAAAGGCAACATAAATTAAAAAACAAAAATCGGGATTGTGGTATTATCGTTGAGCTGTCGGAAGGAATTCGAATTTTCTTAAAATTCATAGAATCCATTAAAAAGAAACTGATTATTCTTTTCGCTTTATTTTTGGTTGCCGCCGTTGTTGCGTATCCTGTCACGGATTATATCATCAGCGATGCAATCGACCGCAGTCTGCCTCACAATGTCAGAGGCACCGAAATTGAAAACTATTTTGACCAAATGGTCATCATTTATGACGGGCCGTTTACCAAAACCGAATTGGATATTAAAACGCTGCTGGATAATCCCGATATAAAAACATTGGTGTACACGCCGCCGGTAAACGCATCGGATACAGGCCAAGTGATTCAGGATGTAATCATCGCCAATACGGAAACGCAGTCTGTTTTAGACATTATTTCACTTTACATTCTCGGCGAAAGCGATTTGAATCTCAGTATGGTACTGGATGCCGTTATGCAGGGCGGCGTCACAAAAATGACGATTGAAGACCTGCCGGAAACATCGCAAATCATTCTTTTCCGGGCAATTCCTTATGAGAAAGATCTTTTGGAGACAAATACGCTTTCAGAGATCAAGGATGTTTTTGAGAACGTCACCGGCCGCGAACCGATGTCAACGCTTGCTCATTTGGAAAAAGACGAAAAAAGCGGATCCGGAAATCCGAGCGTCGTTTATACAAAACCGCTGGAAGTGCCGCTTTTAAAACTGAAGATGTCATTGATTATTGCAATCATTGCCGTCCTGCCGTTCCTGTTCTATTTGGGCGGCAAAGAAATTGTCAAATATGTTGACACCAAAAAGCTGAATCTGAAAGAAAAACTGCCGTTTAAAGCAAGATGGCTGGTTTTAATCGTCCTTGTGATGTTTCTTTCATTTATCCTCGGCGCGATTTATTCATACTTCTTCATGGCGCCGCTCTTCATTCAGTTCCTTTATCTCAGCGCCGCCGCGTCAGGCGCTCAGGCGACGTATTCGATTTACGAATTCGTCAGCTTCATTGCGATGCTGACACTGATTTTCGGATTAATTTTTGAGTTTCCGCTCATCATTTTCATTCTCAATCGTCTCGGAATCGTTCAAAAAAGAATGCTGACAAAATACAGAAGACATGCTTACGTCTTGTTTGTTATTTTAGCCGCCGTCATTACGCCGCCGGATGTCATCAGCCAGATTATCGTTGCCATCCCGATGATTTTCTTCTACGAGCTGAGCGTTTTGATTGTCAGAATATTCGGCCGAAAAGATCCTCCCGAAGGAACGAATCTCATTTGATCAGAGCCGATTTCATTGATCGTATCTGAATTCGGCTGTGGATTCATTAATCCAAATTAATCTTTCTCAAATTCATCTTTTCTAAATTCATTTTTCCCAAATTCAGTTTTGAATTCATCTTTCCCAAATTCAGTTTTGAATTCATCTTTCCCAGATTCAGTTTTGAATTCATCTTTCCCAAATTCAATTTTGGATTCATTTTTCCGAATTCATTTTTGGATTCATCTTTCCCAAATTCAGTTTTGAATTCATCTTTCCCGGATTCAGTTTTGGATTCATTTTTCCGAATTCAGTTTTGGATTCATTTTTCCGAATTCAGTTTTGGATTCATTTTTCCGAATTCATTTTTGATTTCGCATTTGTTAAATTAAGCCAAAAAATCAAAAATAACATAATAAACAATAAGCGTTGCCAAAATACTGTAAAGTGTTCCGATTAAAAAATATTCGGCGAACGGTTTGCATTTTGAAATCTGGTCATAGCGCACAATTGATTTTGCGGTCAGCACAAGACCGATTGCGGCAAATTGTCCGATTCCGATAAAAATGCCTGCCAAAAGCCGTTCCAAAGTTCCGATTGTTGCGCCGGCGCCGGACACAGAATCCGGGTCAACGCAGTTTTTATCTGTTGTTTGAGTCGGCTGATATTTTTCAAAAATTTTCTTAAAACTGATGTTAATCGGTTTTGCAATAATGATAATAAAAAGAAGATATTTGAGAAAAACGTATAATTCCGGAGAAATACCATCGAAGACGGCTGTATTTGAAGCGGTCATATTTGAAACAGCAAGATTTGAAACAATAAGATTTGAAACAGTGATTTCAGAAAGTAAAAAAGAAGCAATCACAATAACAAAAAGATGCAGAATTTGGTCTGCGGCATAAATATTTCTTTTAAAATGCGCCGAATTTTCAAATTCGGCCGATTTCGATTTTTCAAAAACGCATTTGGATAAATCAACAACAGCATGAAGTATGACGGCGGCAATTATGATTCCCGCCGCCGGCAAACTGAACAATTTCAAAAACATTAAACCCAAAAGAAGAACAGCGAACGGAACGGCATAAAGAATTGAATGGAGAATTGTATATTGAATATTGCTTTCTTTCATTTGTGCCATTTTATTTGTCTGCAAGTAATAATCTCCAATAAAATGACACAGAAGAAGCAGAATCAAATAAAATGAAAAAGCAGAGAAGGCAGAAAAGGCAGAAAAGACAGACTCCGGCATTATTTATTTCCCCAATGGTTTTGCAGCATCACACATACAGATTTTTTCAAACGTAAATAATTGTAATATCCTGTACTTTGAATTTTAGAATTAACTGTCTGTACAGTAATCCCTAATAAAGATGCCAGTTTTTTTTGCGGAATATTCGTTTCATATCCGAAATTTAAAACACTGATTTTGATTAACGCCCTTTGAGTGCTTCTCCATTTGTTTTCCGTATAATCGCAAAGTTTCAGACTTTCATTGACGACATCCATAAAATCCGTTTGTTCTTGTGCCGCAATCATAATTTTTGATTTTTTATAGTCGTTGTGATTGTGAATCGTGTTGATGGCGTCCCGCGCGCACCAATAAGCAGGCCCGTCCGCTCCGATGCTTGACAAAACATTAATTTCAGTATCAATTTCACCGATTCCGATTCCGAAACGCAGTTCAACAGGATCCAGCATGAATTTGATCTTATCCGTGATTTCAAGAAGCCTGTCGGCACTTTTGAGAAGACCTTGAAATTCATCCCCTAACGTCACCACGAAACGAGAAGCCAAATCGGCCTCATATTCCGTATTGACTTCATGAAGAATTTCATTCAGCCGATTTTGGAACGCATTCCGATCTTTTATTTTTCGAGACGAGATAATGTCTCCGATGACGGCAAAATAAATCATTTGTATCCCAATATTTTTCGATTTCAATTTTTGTAAACATTTGGTTAAAAAAATTAAGTAATAAACTACTTATTCTCAAAATATAAGTAATTTATTACTTAAAAATGAAAATTAAGTAGAATACTACTGAAATATTAGAATTAAGTAAAATATTACTGAAATATTAAAATTAAAGAAAAAACAGCTAAATTCAAACAGAAATATCTGTTTAAACAAAAAAATGAATTTAAAACAACATCAGACTCCGTCAAAAAAGAAGGACATAAACACAAAAATAAAAAATGAAAAAACAAAAAGAGGAATGAAAAAAACAAAAAAAATGAAAAAACAGAAAAAGAATGAAAAAACAAAAGAAGAGGAGCGAAAAAAAACAAAAAAGAAAAATAAAAACGATTATGAAACAGCTTTAAGCACGGCTTCGCCGAATTCGACTGCGCATTCCGGCCCGTTTCCGGTCACGATTTTGCCGTCTGCAACGACTGCTTTGTCTTTTAGATCGGCGCCCGCTTTTTTCATTTCATCAATCGCGGCATCATCGGGGAAAACGGTTGCATCTTTTCCTTTCAAAAGGCCTGCTTTTGCCAAAACGACGGGGGAAATGCAGATTGCTGAGACGACTTTTCCTTTATCAAACGCTTCGTTTAAAAGCGCATGCAGCTTCGGATTGTCCCAAAGGAAAGCTTTGGAACCGCCGCCGCCGGAAATGGCGATCGCGTCATAATCATCGGCAGAAACATCGTCAATCAAAACATCGACATCAACAGAACCGCCTTTAACACCGGCTGCTTTTCCGAGACGTGTTGAGCCGACAGTAACTTGATAACCGTTTTTTTCAAAAACATCGCGCGGTTCAAAAAATTCTTCGTCTCTGAAGCGTTCGGGCGCAACAATCATCAATATTTTTTTTGTTTCCAATGAAATCACCTTTTTTCATTTAATGGCTGAATATTTTAGAACTGAACATTAATTGAACATGAAGCTGACATAAAGCCGACATGAAGTTGAACAATCAAGATTAATATGAAACCTATGAATAAATTACTTTTTCATCCCGAGCAAAACACCCATCTGCGACGGTAAAATTTTTCCGATTGATGAAACAATTCCGGGACCGTCCGTTTTTTCTTTGCAGACAATCACGCATTCCGTCAGACCGAGTTTTTCGACGCCGTAAACATCACGGCCGTGGCCTTTTTTCTGAAGCGCGGCTTTCACTTGAGAACGCGTTGCGCCGTTGACAAAAATTCGGTCCGTTGATGTTTTTTTCCAAGTCCACCATTGGTCAATCTGTTCTTTTGCAAAAACCGCGGTTTTGTCCGGCAGGACTTGAATTTTCACGGGCAGATACGGAATCATCCCGAAGCGCGCGGCAATCTGGCCGGCACTGCCGATGCCGAGCGTAACCAAAGATTCGGACAGAATTTCCAAATCAAACCCGACAGAAATGATCAGCTTGTCGGGCTCAATTGTTTTAATAAAAGCTTTGTACACGGTTTCCGATCCCGGCTCGATGTCTTTTCCTGTCAGAAAACGGCCGAACTCTTCATAGAGCATGCTTGCGCAAACGGATTCGTCCTCGCCGTTAATTTCAACCGAAAAATGACGGTTAAAGACGGAAATATTAAAATCGGCGTCCAATTCTTTAAATTCGGAATCGACATAAGCTTTCAAAGACCGGACGGCATTTTCTTCGGAAACGTAAACCGGCTGCAGTAATTCAGTTTTCATAATGATCGGTTAAATTGGTATTAAAAATTTAAATTGTATTTTCAATAATTGTATAACACATTTCGTCTTTTTCCTAAATAAAACAAATGCTGTCTGTGAAAATAAAATATGCAGCCTGTAAAAATAAGCAAGTAAACAAAATAAAAAATCGGCAAATGCAAATCGCTCAGAAAAAGAATGAAAATTTTAAAAACAGACAAGTGCAAATCACTCGAAAAGAATGAATATTTTAAAACAGACAAGTGCAAATCACTCGAAAAGAATGAAAATTTTAAAAACAAGCAAATGCAAATCATTCGAAAAGAAGTGAAAATTTTAAAAACAGGCAAATGCAAACCATCCGAAAAGAAGTGAAAATTTAAGAAACAGGCAAATGCAAACCGTTCGAAAAGAGATGAAAATTTAAAAAAAAATCAATCATAATTGAAATTTCAATTATGATTGACGAATTATTTGTAAGAAGAATTATGCGACAGTCACTGTCAAAACACGGGCAGTGTCCCCGAAGGGCTCTCCGGTGTAGTAGTTGAGCAAGTCAATCTTGTAGGTACCTGCCTGATTGAATGTCAATGTTGCAGAGTATCTGGGATTGAGGTTGAAGTCTTCAAAAGCACCTTCTTCGGAGTGGTAAAGGTGTCTGAAGTTTCTGGTTTCAGTGTTCATAAATCTGACAGTGTCACCTTTGCTGATGCTTAAAGATGAGGTTGAGAATTTTTGGTCACTTGTTCTGATAAAGTGTGTCGGCTCGGGGCCGTCTTCGCCCAAAACAACCGTAACGGCGCCGGACGGTGCTGAAGTGTTTTCAGACGGTGTCACAACAGGTTCTGTGGGTGTTGAGTTGTTGGTTGAATTGTTGGTTGAGTTGTTCGTCGAGTTGTTCGTTGAATTGTTGGTTGTGTTGGCATCGTCGTCGCCGCCGAGACAGCCGGAGAAGCTGACTGCTGCGAAAAGCAAAACCAAAACAGCAAGAACCATTAAAACTTTAGATTTCATATATTAATCCTCTTTGAAATGGATTTAATTTTGATTTAAATTTTGAATTTAATTACTTAAATTTTAAAAACTTGAATAATTTAAGTTTAAATTAACAGATAAAGCTGACAACTCACCGCCGTATATTGTTTTAACCAAAATCCGATTGATGAGAATAAGATTCTTAAAACAATATAGCAACAATAAATTGTAAGTTAAAAAATAAATGATAGTTAGATATATAAACATTTTCAAAGCAGGAAAACAATTTCAAATTTGAAAGACTGATTTTTAGAATGTTTGCAGCGGATTTTTGAAATTATAATAGATAACAGATAATAATTAAAAATCTCAATGTTGGTTCAATTTGGTCAATATTTGATAAAAATTGGATTCAAAACTTAATCTTAAACTTGATTTAATTTATTCAAACATTTTCAAAATTCGATTAAATTTGTCTCAAAACTTCAAAATTCGATAGATTTATCTCAAGCTCTTTCGAATCTGATTTTACTTGTCTCGACGCTTTCAGACTTGTTTTTGAAGAATTTCTAAAATAATATTCATCGGCGCGTCCGTTTTAAAGGATGTTCCCGAAAAATGCGTTCGTGTCGCCGTGAATCCGGCGTTTCTCAAATCTTCTAAAAACGGCTCCATCGGCGGCGCTGAAATTCTCAGTTTTTCGCACAGCATATGCTGGTCATAAAAAAACGGAATATCGGCTTCGTTGCGGCAGACGGTCAGCAATTTGACGGCATCTTCTTTTTTGTTCAGCGGTAAAATCTGCAGCTCGGAAATGATTTCGTCGCAGAAGTCAATGTCTTTAAACGCGCCCAGCCAAAGCGGGCCCGACATTTTTCGTTTTGCGCCGCATTCGGGACATTCTTCGTTCATAAAAACGGCAAGACCGTTTTTGGTCTCCAAATTTCTGCACTGAAGGCACCAGGCAATGAAACCGAGTTCTTTCAAGGTTTTGTCGGCGTTTCCGGCACCGTTTAAAACTTCGGCGTAGACGCGGACATAATGGCGTGTCGCGTGTGAGAAAAGCGGGCGGATTCCTTTATCGAATTTGGAGGCCGCTCTTGCGATGCTGCCGATTAAGATGCGAAGTCCCATTTCACTGTGAAATTCATTGTTGAGCGGAACGGCAGCGTATTTGCGTATTCCGGATTTGAGATGCGCGCCGCAAAGGGGAGCGGTGTCGGTTGCGGTCACACCTAAAAAGAAAGAAGCGGAAGAGACGGCAGAGTCCAAAAAGGGCGCGGGCGTTCCGAACGGGTCGATGTCAACGATTGCAAATTTCCGGCCGTGAAGAAGCTTGTCGGCGCCCATGCAAGTTGCGGTCACCGATTCCTGAAGATTGTTGTGTTCGATGTTCTTTTGAATGAGAGAAACGGCTTCTTCTTTCCAGTCGTTGAGAACGGCCGAAATGCCGGCTTCTTTGGCAATGCGAAGACCGCGGATGCCGGATGCAGAAAATGCATCGGCATAAGTGATTTGAGATTTATCAAAACTTTTCCGCGCCGCCAATTTTTTCGCGTAAACAGAAGTGACGGCGACATTAATATCGCGGTTCATTTCCATTGCGGGATTGTAAAAAACGGAAGCGGATGCTAAAGGAACATCGGGATCGTTATCCTCGGGGATGTAAACTTCGGTTTGACCTTCTTGAATTAATTTCATTGGTTTCACTCAAAATAAAGGATAATAAAAATAAAAAATAAAAAAATGAAATAACAAAATGATGAAACGGCTCAAAATGAATTTGCCATTTCACGGAATTGCTTCATCAATCATATTGAAAGTGAATCGTTAATCTTCGAAAATCTTTTCAACAAACCATTCGGGATTGAATTTCAGCAAATCATCGTACTCCTGGCCGACTCCGAAAAAGAGAATCGGTTTCTGCGTGATGTAAGCGATTGAAATTGCGGCGCCGCCTTTGGAATCGGCATCCAGTTTGGTCAAAATCGTGCCGCTGATCGGAACGGCGTCGCTGAACTGGGACGCGCGCTCGACGGCATCGTTTCCGGCGGTTGCTTCGTCGACAAAGATAATCAGATCGGGCGTGCTGACGCGGCAGATTTTCTCAAGCTGGGCCATCAGATTCACGTTTGTGTGCATCCGGCCGGCGGTATCGGAAAGGAGAACGTCTGACTTATGTGCTTTCGCGTACTGAAGCGCGTCATAAATGACGGCGGCAGGGTCGGATCCTTCCTGATGTTTAATGACTTTGATGCCCAAGCGGTCGGCATGAATTTGGATTTGATCAATCGCGCCGGCTCTGAATGTGTCGCCGGCGGCGATTGTCACGGAATAGCCGTTCTTTTGGAGGCGGTTTGCGATTTTTGCAATGCTCGTTGTTTTTCCGGTGCCGTTGATGCCGACAAAAGCGATGTGAACGGTTTCTCCGCGGCGCTGTTCCAGGAATTCGTCAAAATCAAAAACGTTGGCGGACATGACTTCCATAATGGCATTTTTCAAGGCGTCTTCGACGATGCTGCCTGTGTTTTTGCCGAGGCGTTTGCGCGTGCCGCTGAGCTGTTCGCGAACGGATTCGACAATCGCGTCGGTGACGGTCAGCGCGAGATCGCTTTCAAGAAGCGCGATTTCAAGTTCCGTGAGCGGTCCTTCCAAATCGCTGTCATCCAAAATGACTTCGCGGTCAAAGATGAGCGCTTTTGCTTTTCCGAAAAAGCCGGCCTTCTCTTTTTTCACTTCAGCGCCGGTTCCGTCCTGTTCAAACCGTTCCGTTTGCACGGCACCTGTTTTTGTATCAGAAACCGTTTCGGATGTCATTTCAAGAACAGTGTTTGAAGACGCTGTTTCCTCGATTTTCCCTTCGATCATGACTTCCGAGTCGGCACGACCCGTTTTCTCAACCGTTTCAAGTTCTTCTTCTTCCAAAATGTCGGCAACCGCTTCGGCAATGTCGGCGGTTTCCGCTTCGGACAAACCGGAATCTGTCTGATCGGTTTGATCGGTCTGATTAGTCCGGCCGGTCTGATCGGTTGTTCCGGCCGTTTCAGCTGCTTCGATAACGACTTCTTCTTCAACAACGACTTCGGGCTCTTCCAATTCAACAGCTTTTTCCTCAACCGTTTTATCCAAAGATTTGGTAAAGCTCGCCAGTTTTTCTTTTAATTTTCCGAACAAGAAATAATCTCCTGAAATTGATTTAATAATTTTTTGAATTTATATGAAGTAAAGAGAAACCGAATATAAATAAATGTCAGTATTTGAAAGAAAACACAACAACAAAAACACAACAACAAAAACACAACAACAAAAACACAATAACAAAAACACAACAACAAAAACACAACAACAAAAACACAACAACAAAAACCAACAAAAACACAACAAAAACACAACAAAAAAACAAAAAAGAAAACAAAAACACAAAAAACAAACGAAACCGAATCACCGATTTAAAAGATAAACGAAATCAAAACATTGATTTTGAGAAATTAATGAAACAAAAACACGATTTAAAAAAATAAATGAAAAAAATCAATTTTGAAAAATAAACGAAACTCAAACATCGGTTTTAAAAAATAAAAGAAACCCGAACGCCCTCTTTTCTTCAAAAAAATAATAAAAGGGGCGTTCGGGTTTCATAAATTTGAATAAAGACGATGTTTTGTTTTTTGAAAATATAAATGAAAATCCCGTAAACCGTCCCTCCAATCCGAGTTTTGTGAGCGAAGCGAGCAAAATGAGGATTGGAGATTCGTCCCATGACCTCAATTAAAACAAAACAACTGTTTTGATGATTTGAACATTTTTATCTCTTGTTAAAGCAATGTCGCCAGCATGCAATGTCACCAGCAGGCAATGTCGGCAGCAGGCAATGTTTCCAGTAGGCAATGTCGCCAGTAGGCAATGTCGGCAGCAGGCAATGTCGCCAGTAGGCAATGTCGGCAGCAGGCAATGTCGGCAGCAGGCAATGTCGGCAGCAGGCAATGTCGGCAGCAGGCAATGTCGGCAGCAGGCAATGTCGGCAGCGGGCAGTGTCGCCAGTGTTTCCATATGTATCATCTCATTTTTAGCACATCCGCTCGCTACGCGAGCGTGGGCACAGATTACCTTACCGATTCCGTTTGCCACTGTTACCTCCCGGTTTCTGTTTGCCACTGCGACCTCCCGATTTCTGTTTGCCACTGCTACCTCCCGGTTTCTGTTTGCCACTGCTACCTCCCGGTTTCTGTTTGCCACTGCTACCTCCCGGTTTCCGTTTGCCGCTGCTACCTTCAGGTTTTCGTAAATACAGTTGCAGACTTGTCGGCCTGTCTGCTGTTGCCACTGTTGTCGTTGCCGCTGCCGCCGCTGCCCGCCCGCGCGAGCCGCACAAATTCAAAAAAGAATCGAAAACGAATCTGCGTTTTATTCAAAAAGCAAAAAACGAACCACACTTTTATCCAAAAAAACAAAAAACAAGGCTGAGCGTTGAAAAATTTAAAAATCAAAAAAAAGAAAAAAGAAAAAAGAAAAAGATTAATTTTGAAGAATCAAAATTAACCGGATGAGCTTAATTGAGTTTGGACTCAATTTCTCTCATGTTTTGTAAAATCTGAGCGAGAGACTCGTTTAAATCCTGGATCATTTTCTCAAGCTTGTCTCTTCTTTCTTTGAGGAAAGCAAGAGCGTCATCAACATTTTTCTCGACGTTGGCGCCGGAGCCGATGTTGATGATGACTTTTGAAAAATCACGGATTTCGGCGTGAACAAAACAGCCGGAACCGACCGGAATGACGGACTCGGAATTACCCGCAGCCGCCGCTTCCTTGAGCGCCGTAATCGTATTGATTGAGCTGTCGCAGCCGGCCAGTGTGTTTCGAACCATTTCCATTTGTCCCTGAAGCGTCTCGACACTTCTCTGGTATTCCTGATACTCCGCAACCAATTGGCGGGCTTCCTGTTCACTGATTGCCATAATCAGACCTCTTGAATCGATTCAACAACAATGCTGCGTCTCTTCAAAGCGTGCTTGCTGCCCATAATAGAATAGACTTTCTCAAGCGCGTTCTTTTCATTTTCGCTTTCAATTGTTTTGGTAAATTTTTCCCAGAAAAAACCGGGCTTAAATTTGCCTGTGATCAAATAGTTTGCCATTTGTCTTCACCTTTTTCGTAATAATAATTGTGTCAATTATATCAATCAAACATGCGCTGACGGTTGATATATTTTCCTCACTGTCCTGCGTATTTTTTCCGCACATTTTATTCGGAACCGATGAACCGACGGAATCGATGAAACCGACGGAATCGATGAAACCGACGGAATCGGCGAAACCGACTTTACTCTAAACCGAGCGCAGTCATTATTCGTCCGAGTTCGTAGCCGCTTGTTTCCGATCCGGCCAAACAGCCTTTCGAATTGGCCAAAACGCCTGAACCGACCATCCGGGAACCGAAATTGACGCTGCCGACAACCGGTTCAAAACCGAACAAGTCTTCCAAAAGCGCCGTTTCACTTTCTGTAATTCCGGGACCGACCAGAAGACCTTTGTTTGTCACACATCCGGCCATGCCAACCGTTTTGATGCCTGCGATTGTTCCTTTGCGGACATCAATTTTCAGGACATCGCCGATGATTTTGACAATGCTGTCCGGCATATCGGGATGAACCAAACCGGCCGTATCATTGGCAAGCAAAATGTTGCCGACGGCGTTTAATTTTCCCGGCATTTCCGAAACGGGTTTTCCGATCTGCTTTGAAAGCGCGTCTGTTCGGGATCCTTCCGGAACCAAAAAGCCGTTAGAGTTGCCGCGGCAAAGAGAGCCGACCAAAATGCTGTCATTGACAAGACATTTGTAAACGGAAACGCCTAAGCGCTTTTCAATCTGATCGATTATGTCAGACCGTGTTCCCTGAGGAACCAAACACACTTCTTCGGTACATGTGGAAAAAACCCCGAGAACCGAGGTATCCATAATGGTTATTGTTTGCATCTTTTTTCACTTTCATTTGAAAATGATTCGGATCAATGATTTCGGCCGCACTGCAATTTGAAGTACTGCCGAAACCGATATCAAACCAACAGCAGCGAATGAGAAATCAGGCTGCAAGTTCAGCCTGGACTTCGCCGTCCGCGTATTTTGCCGCTCTCACGCGGATAAAGGACGGGGGCTTTTCACAGCCTCTTTCCCAAACGCGTTCGTTGATTGATTTGTCGATCTTAATCATTTCGGGATCTGCTTTCATATGTCTTTCGAGGTAGGCTTTGATTAAAACCATTGCCTTGTTGGCTCTTTTCCATCTGGGAGCCACTTTCACGCCGCGAAGCGGGATGGTATAAATTTGTTCTTTAACAATGTCTTCTGCCATTATAAATCACCATTTTCAATATATTTATCATCCCGATTACTTCAAGCGCATGCTGGATCTTCTCCAGTGGCGTCTCTTGGGGTGAGATGTGACGTTTCTTTTGGTCTTGATGATGACCCAGACCGGAACACGCGCATTCTGCGTGTGCGCCTTTGCGAGTCTCTTCTTCTGTCCTTTTAAATTCTTACTCATTTCAAACACCTGTGTATGATATGTATAAACTTAAACTTTCGAAATGACACTTGTGATCTGCATTTTGATACATTCATGCGTTCTATTCTGCATTTTGATCTGCATTTTATTCTGCATTTTGATTTGCATTATGATGCATGTCACATTACCGAGGTTATTTTCTGATTCTTGAGATCACACGCGACTGTTTGTGGGATTTCGGAAAATGCTTATGGGTTTCTTCCTCGCCGATTTCACGATACAAGTATTCGCGGAGTTCGGCTTCATAATCGCATTTTAAAATCACAGCGCTTTCTTCTTCGGTGATGACAAGATTGGATTCAAGCATCTCGTTAATCGTAAACCGTCCGAATCCCATCAGGGGACTGCTGTACAAAATCTTGTGCCGGTCTTCAAAACTTTGAATTTCGGACTGTTCCAAATGCGGCACGCGATCATCCCTTCGAAGTCCGTCGGCAATGAGCTCGACGCCTTCCGTCCCGGCCAGTGTTTCAAGAACTTGGCGGTGGATGTAGTTAATCGCGCCGTTCGGAAAACCGTCTTTCTTCACGATTTCTGCGGCGTTTTCCAAAATTTCCATCGGCGGCTGAATGACCATATGTGAAAAGCCCAATTCGTCAGCGATTTGTTTGGCGACTTCACCTGTGGGCAGAATGCCGAAATTGCAGGTGACAAGCTGAATCTCAAAATACGGCTCCAATATCAAAGCTGATAAGGAACTGTCTTTTCCGCCGCTGAACAATACATGCGCTTTCATAATTTACACTTCAACTGAAATACCGATTTTGTGGATGGTTACGATTTTGGATTTTGAATTCGGATTTTTGAATTCCGATTCAGATCTTTAAACTCTTGTTTTGAATTCTGACTTTGAATTTTCAATCTTTGAATCCTGATTTTTGAATCTTTACACTCTTTTAATGGAGGTTTCACGTTTCGGCGGCTGAATTTGCGCCAAAAGCTGTTTTAACTGCTCATCGTCAATCATATTCTGAATGCGTCCGCTCTGGGCCAGTGAGATCAGCTGCATTTCCAGCTGTTCCACCAATGCGGGGCGGGACATGCGAAGCGTTGTTAAGCGCTCGCGGGCTTCAGGGGTTAAGATCTTTCTGAGGAGTTCCTGCTTGCGGGCTTCCATTTCGGCTTGTGCCTGCTCTTGCTGGTAAGCTGCCTGTTCGGGATTTGCCTGAGCGGAAGTCTGCTGCTCCTGCATCTGGGCCAATCTCTTACGGCGGATTTCTTCAAGCTCGTTGTCCATTTTAAAACACTCCTTCAAATGAATTTTTGAATTTTTCAGAAAATACAATCTGCAATCATTTCGATTCGAATTGAATCAAAAAACTCAATAGTTTTTCAATCCGGGGTACTTTTCGAGAAGTTCGCCTTTCAATTCGTGTGCCGTGTTGTCGAGCAATGCTCTGCCGGGGCCTGCAACAGTTCTGCCTTCTTTGGCGGTCTGGAGGTAGCCTGCGGCTTCGAGCTGCTGAACAGCTTTTCTGATGACTGAGCCGCTGCCCTTTGCCTTTCTGTAGGGCTGGGATCCGCGGTCCTGTTTGCCGCCGTAAACGGAGCAAAGTCTTTCGACACCGATCGGGCCGTTCATGTAGATTGCGCGAAGAACTGCCGCGCATCTGATATACCACCAGTCTTCTTGAACGGGCGGGAATTCTTTGTGAACGCCTGTCTTGACAAACTCAGCCCATTCTGGCGGGTTGATCTTGTCGTTTTCTTTAAATTTGTCCGCAACTCTCGTGATGAGATCGCTTGCGGGAACATCATATGCTGTTGTCATTCATATCTCCTTATTGAATTGATAATCTCGTATGCCTTTGAATTATAATGAAACACACAATTCAAATGCCAAATCCGCCAAAAAACGTGTACACTGGTTGATAAAAACAGGAAAAAAGCTGTGCTCAGCAACTCCGATGCGGCATCTCCGCAAAGGATCAGGTGCAAACGCCCCTTCTTTTTTCAGTCTTACCAATAACAGTCAGACAAATTTGACGGGTTCGTTCGGATTATGTTATACATTCAATGCAACGCTGGCTGAAGCATTCAATGGTTTTTTGAACTTTTATTTCAAACTCCGCGGTGGCCGAAACCGGACGCTTGAATAATAAGGACTCAAATGAACCTATCAACAGACTGATGGTATAAAAAGATTTTGTCAAAAAAAGGCGTGAGAAAGAAGAAAACAAAAAAGAGAATCAAATCAAAATTGAAAATCAAATGAAATTAAAATCAAATGAAATCAATCAAATGAAATCAAAATCAAATGAAATCAAAATCAAATGAAATCAAAATCAAATGAAATCAAAATCAAATGAAATCAAAATCAAGTGAAATCAAATCAAGTGAAATCGAAATCAAATGAAATCAAAATCAAATGAAATCGAAATCAAGTGAAATCAAATCAAGTGAAATCAAATCAAGTGAAATCAAATCAAGTGAAATCAAAATCAAGTGAAATCGAAATCAAAATGAAAATCAAATTGAAGATCAAATGAAAAATGAACTGTCTGACTTCAAACAGTTCAGAACAATTGCCGGTTAATCGGATTGCACCGCGGGTCTTTCGGTCTGTTGGCATCGACTTTTATGATTTGATTCCGTTCGGGACCGACCGAAATATAGCTGACCGGAACCCGGCATATTTTTTCGACATATTCAATCAGTTCGCGCGCGTTATAGGGCAAATCATAATAATTGCGGATGTCTCCGAGCGGCTCTTCCCAGCCGTGGCCTTCGCCGTAAATCGGAACACAGCGCTCCAGATCTTCGGTCAGAGTCGGCGGATAATCAATGCGTTCGCCGTCCAATTCATAGGCGACGCACATGTGAATGGTTTCCAGTCCTGTTAAAACATCCAGCTTGGTTAAAGCCAGTTCCGTGTAGCCGTTCAGATTGATTGCTTTTTTCAGAAGGGGAATGTCAAGCCAGCCGCAGCGTCTTTGGCGTCCGGTTGTCGTGCCGTACTCTCGTCCGACTTCGGCCAAATGCCGGCCGACTTCGTCATTGAGTTCTGTCGGGAGCGGGCCGTTGCCGACGCGCGTAATGTAAGCTTTAACGAGTCCGATTGTTTTGGTCACCTGAGACGGGCCGACGCCCAAACCGACGCAGGCGGAGCCGGCAATCGTGGACGAAGATGTCACGTATTTCTGTGTGCCGTGAACGACATCCAAAAATGTTCCCTGTGCGCCTTCGGCAAGCACTTTTCTTCCGGCGCGCAGCGAATTGTTAATTTCATAAGAAACATCGACCGCATACTCCTGAAGCTCTTTGCCGATGTTTAAAAGGCGTTCGGCTTCTTCGGCGGGAAAAAGATTGTCGGGATTGCCGCCGATTTTGGAAATCATTTCTTTTTTGGCCGGCAGCAAATTTTTCAATTTTTCATAAAAGAGTTTTTCATCAAACAAATCACCGAGGCGGATTTCATTTCTCAGAACGCGGTCGGAATAAGCGTAAGCGATTCCTTTTTTTGTCGTTCCGATTTTGTCTTTTTCGGAAAATTCGCCAAGCGTATCCATTGCGATATGATACGGCATAATGATGCTGGCTTTCAGATCAATACCGAAATTTTCAGCCGTCACGGAAATGCCGCGGCTTTTGAGCATATTCAGCTCGTCCGTCAAAGAAAAAGGATTCAAAACGACGCCCGGTCCGATCAGCGCTTTTTTGCCCGCCAGAATACCGGACGGAATCTGATGAAGCTTATACGTTTCTTCATCAACAACCACAGTGTGACCGGCGTTGTCGCCCCCCTGAAAGCGAGCGACAAGATCATATTCTTCGGCAAGAAGGTCAACAATTTTCCCTTTCCCCTCGTCGCCGAATTGCGCACCTGTAATGATTGTAAACATAAATCATGCAAATTATCAAAGGTCATTATAAATATTCTGTTTGAAAACAAAAAAAATTATGAATCCAAAAATATAATCAGACAAAAAGGCGGGAAAAAAGGAATCAAGAGAGAGAAATATGAAAAACGGAATGGTCATGAATAATCAAAAAGAATTAAAAAAGTCAAAAATCAAATGAAAAAAATTGAATGAGTCAAAAAATCAAAACGGATTAAAAATCAAAATAAATCAAACCCGGGGGGCGGTTTGATTGATTTTAAAAAATGGCAGAGCTCGCGCGGACGCGGGCGGACAGCGGCAGTGGCGGCGGCGGCGGCAGCAGCAGACAGGCCGGCAAGTCTGCAACTGTATTTACGAAAACCTGAAGGCAACACGGCAAACTGAAACGGTAAGGTAGCAGCGGCAAACGGAAACGGTAAGGTAGCAGCGGCAAACGGAAACGGTAAGGTAATCTGTGCCCACGCTCGCGTAGCGAGCGGATGTGATAAAAATGAGATGATGCACATGGAAATGCAGCTGACACTGCCATTAACGGCCGGCTGATAAACGGACTGTCGTACAAACGACTTGATACAACCGATAAGAAACAGAGAAAAGCAAACTGAAAAACGCCACGGGAAAAAGAAAATGCGAAAAAAGAAAGAAAAGTAAAAAGAAAAGAAAAGAAAAAGAATTAATCGTTTTTGCCGATCGGTCCGGCTTCGTCTGAAATATCATAAATAATTTCATCTTTTTCGGCATCCAAAACAATCATTCCCGTTTTCAGCGTTTCGAGTTCGTCTTCCGTTAATTTGCGGGATTCTGCGTTTGCCGAAATGATGGCGCTGTTTCCGAGCGGATCTTTGATTTGAAGGGTTATTGAAACAGGCGCTGTTATGGGATTATCGATAATTGCATCGATTTTGTTAAGCAAATCAAGCGCAATATCCACTTTTTCGAAGTCGCCGTCCATTTCGGACCAGCGGACCGTGCTTTCAATCACGCTGCGGACGCGCTGAAGAACGCCTTCAACATTTGTGACGTAAGATTCGGAAATCGGCCCGGGCTCAACCATAACGCCGAGTTCTTCAATGATGATGGTTCCGGATGTCGAGCGAATGACACGGGCGTCCAAATCCGCTTCGGTCCGAACCGGCAAAGAATAGCAGACCGGATCTTTGCTTGCCAAAATAATCGTATCGGCAAACTTGAACGAACATTGATCGCACTGGGCGGTCGTATACATGATGTCGCCGAAATACGGAATGGTGTCTTTCTGCCATTTTATCGCCATGTCTGCCTGGCAGAGCGGGCAGCTGGATTTCGTTTCAAAGTCGTCAATCAAAATATCACCGTTTTAATATTTCATGTAAATACTTGAATAAAAGAAAGAAGCTGTATAAAAAATAATGCAGGAACAATATAATAAATTGAAAACAATTAAAAAAGAATGAAACAAAAAGTCGGATAAAAACCAAAAAAGAAATCGGACAAAAAAGAAGTCAAAAAAGAAGTCAGATAAAAAAGAAACAAAAGAACTGATAAAAATCAAATAAAAAGAAACTGAAACCAATGAAATCCGATCAGAGAGGCGTAAACATGAAAAAATGCAAAATCACTGTTTTAAAGAGACATTTTGACGAAGAATTGGCAAAAGAATACGGATCAAAAGGGCTTGGAAAATGCCCGATGCACAAGGAAGGAGAAACTTTCTTTGCGGATTATGCAAAACCTGAAGGATTTTGCGACGAAGCTTGGAAAGCGATTTATCAATACGTTTTTGCATTATCTCACGGCAGCGGTGTTTTTTATTACGGCGATTGGATTGAAAAACCGGGAACGGCAATTTGCAGCTGTAATGACGGGCTGCGCCCGGTTATCTTTAAAATCGAAAGAACGGAAGAAGAAGCGGTCATAAACTATGCGCCGCATTGCGATTAAATGAAGAAAAAGAATCAAAAAACATGAAGCAAAGAGAAAAACAATAAAACGAAGAGAAGAGCAATAAAACAAAGAGAAGAGCAATAAAACAAAGAGAAGAGCAATAAAACAAAAGGAAAAACAATAAAACAAAGAGAAGAGCGATGAAACAAAGAAAAAAACGATGAAGTAAAGAGAAAAACGATGAAGTAAAGAGAAAAACGATAAATTCAAAAAAGAATAAAGTAAAAAGGGGCGGAATTAATAGTTGCCGCCGATTTTCTTTCTGTCCACTTTAATGCCTGTGGGTGTGACAAGAATGTTGTTGTCTTTCATACCGACGATGTCGCCGTGAACGTCTAACACAACATCTTTGAGTTCGTTGAAAAGGTGGTTTCTGAGGCGTTCGTCGGATTTGATGTTGGAAATGTCAACAATCAGGATGTTGCCGTCATAGATTTCTTTTTTCAGCGATGTGATTTGATCAAAGTGGGTGAAAATGGCGATTTTGACATAGGTTTCTGCGGGTTCGTCGCCTGCGCTGCTGTCAATGTCCTTTTCAAATTTGTCAAGGTCAATGTATGCTGAATAATCGTCGTTCTGTTTGGGGTCAGAGCCGCCCATGATCTTTTTCAAAAAACTCAATTAAAACACCTTTGTCTTTTATTAAATGTGTGTAAGCGGAAAACGAATCGGAAAAGCTGCCGAAAAATTTCCCGTGGCTGATAATTTAAGATAAATTATTATGGAATAATATAAAGCATTAATGCTATACATATTTATAAACTTGTGTGTAAAAACAAGCGGATTCAAACGTTTAAATTTTTCAGATTTATGAAAAAATGAATGAATCGGGTAAAATTTGAATTAATTTTGAATTAATTAAGTTTTGAGTTAAACTTTAATTAAGTTTTAAATTCAAATTTGAATTCAAATTTAAAATCGATAAACAAAATTTCAGATTTCAAGTCCCCACAACGCGTCGCCGACATAAGAAAGGGATTTGATCGCTTTTCCTGAATCGGCGGCGGCCATTTCGTCGCCTGAAATTAAAGCGCGGCCGATGGCCAGCGGTTTTTTATGCGTTTCATCGACAATGACAACCAAATCATCTTTTTGAATGGCAGAATCGGCGGCGGTAATTCCGGGGCTCATGACATCTGCGCCGTTGACGACGAATTTGACGGCGCCCATGTCAACGGTCACGGACCGATTCGGCGGCAAAAGCTCAAGCGCGCCGCGAACGGTCGGGAAAAGCTGTCCGTCGTATTCGATAAACATTTGTTTGCCGTCGGCAAAAATCACTTTAAATTCATCGGTTGTGATGACTTCAAATTTTGAATTCGAAAAAACAGAAACAGTATCGCCGTAAATTTCACGAAGAGACTCAACCATTTTGTTTTTGTCGTTTTTCCTGAGACTGACTCTTGATTTTATCTTCAAAAAATCACCTGAAATGTAATCTACACCTGAATATGAAGAAGTCAGATAAAAAGATAGTGAAAAGTTTTCGTGAAAATGATAAACATTTCATATTGATATTTTTTGTATTGCCGACGGCGTGCAGTGCTGAACGTTTTTGTAATGGCGACCGTTTTTGTAATGCCGATCGCGTGCAATGCCGACCGCTTTTGTAATGTCGACCGCTTTTGTAATGCCGACCGCTTTTGTAATGCTGACCGCTTTTGTAATGCTGACTGCCTGCAATGCCGGCCGTGTGCAATGCCTCCAGCGTGCAATGCCGGCCGTGTGCAATGCCTCCAGCGTGCAATGCCGGCCGCGTGCAATGCCGGCCGCGTGCAATGTCGCCAGCGTGCAATGTCGCCAGCGTGCAATGCCGACCGCGTGCAATGCCGGCCGCGTGCAATGTCGCCAGCGTGCAATGTCGCCAGCGTGCAATGTCGCCAGCGTGCAATGTCGCCAGCGTGCAATGTCGCCAGCGTGCAATGTCGCCAGCGTGCAATGTCGCCAGCGTGCAATGTCGCCAGCGTGCAATGCCGACCGCGTGCAATGCAGCCGGCGTTTCCATATGTATCATCTTATTTTTAGCACATCCGCTCGCTACGCGAGCGTGGGCACAGATTACCTTGCCGATTCCGTTTGCCGCTGCTACCTTGCCGTTTCCGTTTGCCGCTGCTGTCTGCCGATTACAAATACAGTTGCAGACTTGCCGGCCTGCTCGCTGTCGTTGTTGCTGTCGCTGCTGCCGTCACCGTCCGCGCGCGATCGCCGCAAATCTTGAAAAATAAATCAAAACGCCCCCGAGTTTTGAAAAACAAATCAAAACGCCTCGAGTTTTGAAAAACAAATCAAAACACCCCCGAGCTTTGAAAAACAAATCAAAAATGCCCCGCATTTTGGGATGGAATTAAAAAGCAAGCTCAAGGAGTTGAAGATGAAAATGAAGACAAAAATGAAGACGAAAAAAAAGAAAGGGAAGAAAAGAACGAATTCTTTTCTTTTTTTAAATTTATTGAATCGAATTAAAGTAAGCCGCCGATTAAACCGCCGCTCACGAAAAGTGTTGCGAAAAGGATGGCAACCATGTTCACGACTTTGATTAAGGCGTTCAAACCGGGACCTGAGGTGTCTTTTGCGGGGTCGCCGACAGTGTCGCCGACAACAGCGGCTTTGTGGGCTTCGGAGCCTTTGCCGCCGTAAAGACCGGATTCAATTAATTTTTTGGCGTTGTCCCAAGCGCCGCCGGCGTTGTTTAAGGTCATGGCGAGCATGAGGCCGACAACGATGATGCCGATCAGAAGACCTGCAAGGGCTTCGGAACCGAAGAGGATTCCGACTGCAACCGGAACAACGATTGCGAGTGCGCCGGGGATGACCATTTCACGGAGAGCCGCGGATGTCACGATGTCGACACATTTGCCGTATTCGGGTTTTGCGGTTCCTTCCATGATTCCCGGGATTTCCCGGAACTGGCGGCGAACTTCGTCGACGACTTTCATGGCTGCTTTGCTGACAGCGCGCATGGTCACGGATGAGAAAATGAACGGCAAAAGACCGCCGATCAAAAGACCGATCAAAACGAGCGGGTTGTCAATGGAAAGTGAGCCTGCGCCCAAATCGACTTTGAGCTTGTAGTCAGCGAACAATGCCAATGCGCCGAGCGCGGCAGAGCCGATCGCATATCCTTTGGTAACGGCTTTGGTTGTGTTTCCGACAGCGTCGAGTTCGTCGGTGACTTCTCTGACAGAGTCGGGCTGCTGGGACATTTCGGCAATACCGCCGGCGTTGTCCGTGATCGGACCGTAGCAGTCCAAAGCGACAATCATGCCGGTTGTGGAAAGCATGGCAACGGCCGCAACAGCAATGCCGTAAAGGCCGATTGTTGCGTCAGCCGTGCCGCCGACAACGTAGAATGAAACCAAAATACCTGCAACGATCGCAACGACCGGAAGCGCGGTGCTTTCAAAACCGAAAGACAGACCGGAAATCACGTTGGTGCCGGCACCGGTTTGGGAAGCGGCCGCGATTTCTTTGACGGGGCGGTATTTGGTGGATGTGTAATATTCCGTGAAAACGACCATCAGAACGGTAATAACCATACCGACGAGTGCCGCGATAAAGAATCTGTAGTCGCCGATTAAGAATTCGGTGATGAAGAAGAAAACAACGGCACTGATAATGGTTGCTGCGGCGACGCCTTTGTACAAAGCGTTCATGATGTTGTTGTTCTTGCCGAGACGGACGAAGAACAAAGAAATGATTGTCACGAAAATCGCTGCCGCGCCGAGCATCAGCGGGTAGAGAATGGCGTTGGGGATGGTTCCCAAAACGAGTGAACCGAGAAGCATTGCTGCAAGAAGCGTGACCGCATATGTTTCGAACAAGTCTGCGCCCATACCGGCACAGTCACCGACGTTGTCGCCGACGTTGTCTGCAATAACGGCCGGGTTTCTCGGGTCGTCTTCGGGGATTCCCGCTTCGACTTTACCGACAATGTCCGCGCCGACATCGGCTGCTTTGGTGTAGATACCGCCGCCGACTCTGGCAAACAAACTGATCAAACTGGCACCGAAACCGAATCCGATAACCAAGTCGACGTCACCGTAAATCAAATAGAAAACGCTGACACCGAGAATAGAAAGACCGACGACAGCCAAACCTGTGACGGCACCGCCGCGGAACGCGACGTTTAATGCGTTTTCCAGGCCGTTTTTGGCGGCTGCCGCGGTTCTGACATTGGCGCGGACGGAAACGTTCATGCCGATGTAGCCGGCCGCGGCTGAAGAAAGCGCACCGAAAACGAAGCCGATTGCGACTTTAACGCTGTAAAGATCTTCTTTGGGCAAAAGCGCAACGATTAAAACTGTTAAAATAACCGCGACAACCGCGATTGTTTTGTACTGACGATTCAGATAAGCCATAGCTCCTTCCTGAATGGCCGCCGCAATCTCCTGCATCTCTTTTGAGCCTTTGTCCTCGGCGAGGACTTTTTTGGCCAAAAGGGCTGCAAAAAGAAGGCTGACCAAACCGGATACAGGAGCCAGGTAAACTAAGTATCCCAAATCCATTGTATACCTCTTTTCTTAACCAATTTTCAATGTATGATGTGTATGTTATGTATAATGTCTATGATGTCTATGAAATTTGAAAATTTCAATGAATAATGTCAATGTTAAATAATTGTATGAAAACAATTTAACAATTATAACAAAAATGATAATAACTGCCGCTCTGAAGCCCGTTTCCCGCGTCCGGGACATTCTGCCTCAAAAGTCGGATAAAATCACATGCCTCAAACTCATGTTGAATGAAAGCGGCAGGCGATAATAGTGAATGAGGAATAGCCTGATGGTATATAAAATTGTTCGCGCATTTATAAAGAAATCTGAAAAAAATGAAAATGAAAAATAGAAAAAATGAAAATGGAAAAATGAAAATGGAAAAATGAAAGAATGAATCAGCATTCACTCTTTCGAATCTGAAGAACGCTGGCCTCAATGTCGCTGGGCACGTTTGCCAAGAAGACAAGTGTTCGGATGCCGGCCTCTTGTGCTTTTAAAATGATTTCGATTCTTTCGGGTTCCAGTTCTTTGGTGGCGCTTAAAATGCAGAAGGCTTTGATTTCGCCGGTGTCGACAAAGTAATCGAAATACCCGGGATTGTCTTTGATAAATCCGGCAACGGTTTTGAGCTCGTCCCAAGAATCGGTCAAATGAATGTCGCGGGAACCGCCGTTTTGGACGTACCAGTCGCGCGTAATGCTCGGATAAGCATTGTGCTGTTCGTTAATATCTTCGGCAAGTTTTAAAATACGGTCACCGCTTTTTTCAATTGAATAAAACTTCCACTGATTGTCCGTAAAATATCTTTCCGCAAGAACCCCGAAAATTCTCATTTTGTCGTCGCTGTTAATTCTCATTTTGTCGGTCACCTGAAAAACGAATTTGTGTTAAAAATCTTTAGAATAGTTTAGAGTAGTAACTAATATTTTTCAAAATATTAATAAACTGCCCTTATTTTTAAAAAAACACGGGAACGGAAATCCCGATTATAAAACTTTCAATTGAAATGAGCTGAAAAAATAAAAAAATAAGAAAAGATGAAAATTCATCCTTTCTTACACTTGTTTTTGTCTGTAATCCCACACATAGTATGAAACAAAGACCAAAATGGCCAGCAAAACCAAAAGCCACCACCAATTTTTGGTCAGGATTTCCGGCATGAAGTCTTCTCTTGTGAAACCGGTTTCATCGCCGCCCATGGTGTCAATAAATTGGGTGCCGCCGGATGCGGTGCCGCCGACAACGGTTGCCTGGCCGTAGCCCGGTCCTTTGGTTCTTGTTTCTGCCGTTTTATAGAAACCGGCATTCAATTCTTCCCAAAGCGCTGCATCGGTCAACGTGACCGGCGAGGAATTGAAACCGCTGCTGCTGTCAACGGACTGATCGCCGGTGTAAGCGGAAGCCTGGTTGTAGCCGCTCGGCATTTTAATCTGAACGATATATTCGACATCTTTTTCCAAACCGACAAAGACATAATTGCCGTTCAGATCGGTTGTCGCCGTCATCAGCGGATCAGCCGACAGGCTGTCGTCCCAAAGCAAAACTTCGGCGCTTGAGATGCCGTATTCCTCAGGATCCATCAAACTGTCTTTGTTTTCATCATTCCAGACGCGGCCCGAAATCATCGGCGCTTCCCGAACAGACAAGTCGATGGAAACATCTTCGTGTGCAAGATCAAAGTTTTCGGTTTTTAATTCCAAAATTGAAGAGATTTCTTTATTGAATTTCAGACTTTCAAGAGATTCCTGAAGTTCGTATCCCGGGATTAATTGTGCCGTAAGATAGTAAGTGCCGTCGGCAAACCATTCGCCTGCGGAAGGTCCGAAGACCGCTTCCGCGAGAGCGGGATCTGCTTCCGAAACATCAATTTCCAAAAGCGGCACATCAGAGCCGACTTTATAGAGAGAGATTTTTTGAACACCGACAGGCGCTTCATCTTCCAAATTGACCGTTATTTCGACAGGATCAAGCGAAACGGAATAAGTTTCTGCTTTATCCGGATAGGTAACGGACAAACCGGTTACTTCAATCGGAACGGCGGAAGAGACCAAACCTTTCGGAATTTCGTCGATTTTTAAGTTATAATCAATCTTTGGGGGATTTGTTTTGGTTGCACGAATTTCGGCAGAATACAATCCTGTATCGCTATCAAAGACTGCGAAAGCGCCGAGATCATCGCTTGAGACGGTGATTTCCAGGCCGGGGACGAAAACGCCGTTACTGGTGACAAGAACATTCAAGGTGTCTTTGTTCAGAACGGAAATTTTGACAGACTTTTTGACGGTGTTGCTGAGAACATCTGTGTAACTGTAGCTGAGTGTATAGCTTCCGGGAACATCAGGGTCGAATGCGCCTGAGGTATCATAAACAATTTTGTCGGCAGATATCGTGTCTCCGTAATCAACCACTTGAAGGTTTGCTTCGCTTCTGATATAAGCGGGCCATCCGCCTTCAGGGACATCAGCACCGATGTAAATCGGGTCGACTTCATCCTCGCCGCTGATTGAAATTTTAGAAGCTGTTTTTGTGATTTGAATCTTAAAGGATACAGAATCATCTTGACTGTCATTGTCTTCTGTTGTCGTATATTCAACTGTATATTCTCCGAGGCTGCCTGTTGAAATAATCGTACTCAACGGATTAGAAGCGGCACTATCGTTGATTGTGTATTTTGTTCCGATATATGTTTCAGGCGTTTCTGTTGAATAATCGCTGCTGTTGAAATACAAAACAATGTCATCTTCATCCAACTCTAAAATCGTTTCAGTGGCTCCTGTTGCTGCGCCTTTAAATTTAACAGTCACATTGAAGAGTTTCACTCTTGTTTGATCGTCTGCCGTAATGACATTATACCAATCAACAGAGTCGGCACTTTTGTATTCAAGAGACGAATCAGTAAATTCTTTGACATCAGTGTTTTCATAGGTGAAAATCAAAGGCTCTTTAGACTGCGTTAATTTAACAGCTGCCGTGTAAAGCTTATTGCTGTCGGCCGATTCTGCCGCACTCGGTATCACGATATGACTGAGCGTTTGTCCGATTGCAACCGTATCATAAAGATTGTCGTCAAGGTCAACAGTCGGCAATCTAAACGGCAGTTTCAGTTCAAAAGAACTTTCGGGATCTGCTACAACAAACTCACATTTTATCCCCGTAATGCTTCCCCAATCGGAATCGGACATAGAAGACAAATCATTCGGGAATTCCGTCCATGTCAAAGCACCCGCTTCAAGCGCATTCAAACTTTCAGTTGTATATTCAAAGGAGTCACCGGTTAATTTGAACTCATAATCTGTATAATAGATTTTATACGAACCCGATGAAAAACCGGTTGCGGTAACGTCCAATGAATTTTGCTTCATTAAATTTGTAATCCAATTTTCATTAACGGGAAGAATGAAATAGACATCTGTCGGATCGGCAGTTGTCCCGACCGGCTCATCCAGAAGATTTGTGAAATAAAGTTTGAACTCTTCATTTTCACTGCCGGCATGCAATGTCGGATAGGAAGTCGGATTCAAAGGATCATAATAGGAATAACCCGTCCCGATTTTAACACCGGCTGAAGTGATAACAGCTTTCGGAGTTGAAACTGTGAGAGTATGATCAACGGAACGAATATAATAACCCCCGTTATCATTGAATTTCGCAGCGATTGTTCCCGCCGTATCGGGGAAACCGTTCGTTTCGTTAAGTTTTAAAGTTGCCATGTTCTGCCCGCCTGTCCCTCTTGCATTCGGATCCCAAGTCGAAACCAAAACAGATCCTTTCTTGAAATTGATTGAAGAATCAGGGTAATCCGGCGGAACCGTGACTTCCATAGAGACATTCAGTGTTTGATTCATCCAAAATTGCAGATTTTCATTTCCGACGCCGTCAAGATGAATTTTGACTTCGATAAGCTGACCGTCGCTGTCTCCGTATAAACCGTAATCAGAACCGGCAAGTGTTGTTACAGGTTTTGGCGTAAAGTTTAAAGCTCTGCCTTCCGAATCTTTGAGAGAAGTAATCGGAGTAGACCCGCTTGTCACAGACACATCTCCGATGGTAAGACCTGCCGGCACGCTGAAGTAAACAACGGGATTGGAATATCGGTTGGTAGAAACGTATGAGCTGTAAGGGTAACCTGATACTCCAAAGCTTGTATGCATTTGAAATGTGTCACCGCGGTCTACCAAACTCGTTTCAGTCAAATAATTTTGACTCTTTAAACTGTACATCACAATATAATCTGTTGTTGCGTATGTTGTAAGTTTACAGAGCTGGACCGGCGCAAACGGATCTTCATAATCATAAACAAAGTAAGACAATGCGTTTCCATTTTGAACAGATGAATCGGTCGTTCCGTAGAATTTGATTTTATAATCTAAGCCCAGAGTGTTTCCGGATGCGGTTGCTCCTCTAAGATAAGTCATATTCACAAATTTCAAATAAACATCTTCATCGGGACTCAGCGTAATACCGAATTTATCACTCAAATTAATCTTCAGACTTTGTTTGTTTGTCGTATCCATTAAAAGATATTCAGTGCCGCCATGAACCAAATAAATCGCTTCATACTCATTGAATGAACTCACCTTGGGAACGCCGAGATGTGTAACGGTGACACCCGGAGGGATTTCAAAATGAATGGTATTATTGACGCCTGATTTTTTATTTGAAAAACTGGTCTGAAATAACAATTGTTCGTAGAATATGGAGCTCGGAGCAAATTGTTCGGAATATGCAATCGTATAATTTCCGGAACCGACGCCCGACACGATTGATGCAGACAATGAAGTTTTAGCAGACGGATCATAACCTGACAGCAGTGTGCTGATTGTTGTGTAAGAAGTTAAAGTTGAAGCAACCGGAGAAGCGGGATTTAGAGCGAAATCGTCAATTACAGGACCGCGGCCGTTAATCCGCAAATTTTCGGGAAGTATTTTCAGAGCTGAGAAATTAATGGAGGCCGGTTCGGTTGCATTGGGTTTAAAATCGTCTGTTGTTTGGATTGAAAAATTCAAATATGTGTAGCTTACAAAAGCACCCCGTGTTGTGCCCGCAGGCGTAAATATAACAGAAGTTCCGGATTCGGATGTCGCATAATTGGTCATAGGAAGCGTTGTAAAGATAACGGGACTGTCTCCGGGAGCTGAATTTGCAATCCAGTTTGCATAGCTGTCAGGAACACCGTCCGTTGTAATGACCACATCCGAGAAATCCAATTCAAGCGAATCAAATGTAAGCCTTGTGCCGTAATTATAATATTGCGACATACTGGAAGCATAATTTACAGTATAATAAGCATTGACATCTCCTTCTTCAGACGGCAAAGGCGGATTCGTAAGACCGACGGCGGAAGTGAAGACTAAAGGAAGATGATTGCCGTTCGTCAAATTCAAAAATTTGTTTACAGCGTAAAGAGTATCAATATTTGAAATCAGTGTATACTTATCACCGGTATCTTTTTTGTAAATTCCGGCCTTGATTGTGTTATTTTCATTCTGGTAAACCATTGAAGAATTTGCCCGGATTGAAATATCAAGAGAACTGATTTGGGAAATATCTGTGATTTCCATAATTAAAAGCCCGTTCTCGGAAGAGTTGGCACCGAATTTTATGATTTCAATACCGCCGGCCGTAACATTATCTTCGGGATATTTGAAAAGGGTCATGATAAGAACAACCATATAACTTGGTGTTAAAATCATGACTATGCAAATGAAAAATAAATACATTTTTCGTTCTAAAATTTCTGAAGCCAAATTTAGACAAATTGTGAAGCTTTTTGTT